>CASBPW010000322.1 GCA_949127685.1 Candidatus Sivonenia alaskensis PMM_0068
ATTCTCCTGACTTCAACCCGATTGAGAACTGTTGGTCAAAAGTCAAAGAGTTTTTACGATCGGTCGCGGCTCGTTCTCGCGAAGCGTTAGATCAAGGGATTACTGATGCACTCAATGCTGTGACATTAAAGGACATTAAGGGTTGGTTCACCTATCGCTGTTATTGTACTTAACTGGGTTGAAAACTGCTATAAGTGAACTTAAATCGATTTGAGGTTTTTTTACTGATGTATGGCACTATGGACCAAACTTCTTCATCTGTTAACGTCAGTTCGATGAGACTAAAAGATGGCAGGAGGCAGCGCGGGCAAGCCTTTAGGTTCTAGGTGTAAAGCGGGCTTTTTGCTGTGATAACGTGAGTTCGGGATAAGCAAAAACACAAAATCCTTACTGGATCAAGGATTGGAGAAATTGCTTGCTTACTCAAACTTAAATTTTAGCTATCGTTAGGAGCATTGAGCATAGAAATTATCAATAAGCTCTGTTATTGAGAACGACTTGATGAGCATAGTCTCTCTGGACAACGAGAAATCAATGCTTTCAGAGATTTCTTATCCCGAACTCATGTTAAGTTTCATTTTATTGCTCTTGATCCCTTAAGATGCTGGGATTTTATTTATCTGCAAGTCCCTAAGTCCTTTTCACAAGCTGAGTCTTTTGGGAAATAAACGCAGCACCCAAAGAGACTGCACTAAGGCCTAGAATCACTGGACGCAAGCCAAATAAATCGACAGCAATCCCTGCCAAAGCCAGGGGGACGGTAGATGCAATATTAACAACATTATTTTGCAAACCGAAAACTTTTCCCCTAAGGTCTTCTGGAGTTTCTTCCTGAATCGCTGTTTGCATAGGAGCCATCACTAAGGCTGCAGCACTTCCCATCAGAACGCACAGCGCAAGTACACCCCACACATTACTCACGAAGGCAATCAAGCCCAATGTAAGTGCAATAACCAGAGAGCCTGTTGCCGCTAAGCTATTGCGGGCAAAACGTTGCCCATACCGACCCAAACCCCACGTCCCAATTGCAAAACCAACCCCTGTAGCCGCTAAAAGAAAGCCGAATTGTTCCTCTTGTAAGCCCAGCTTTTTGGTCAGTCTAATTGACAGAATATTTAAAGCCGCCAGTAGTGAATACAGGACAAGCAGCTGAATGAGCGCAGCCTGAACAATTTTGTTTCCCTGGATATAGTCCAAACCCTCTTTTAGATCAGCCCATGGAGAAGTGTGTTCTGCCGCCAGATTATTTTCCTCACCCGTTTGGACCAAAGCTAAAATCAAACCGGAAACCAAATAAGCTCCACCGACTAACCAATGGCCATGATCCGCACCACCCACTAGAGCCAAGGCAGGGGCACCCAGGGCGAAACCAAAAACAATAGAGACGGACATCGTTGCGGTGAACAAGGAGTTAGCAATCAGGAGATCCTTGCGCGGAAGGATAAGGGGGATCGCTGAAGTCTCGGCTGGGGCAAAAAATTGAGTAAGCGTCGATACCAAAAAGGTCAGCAGTAATATGAAGGCAAAGGAGTCAGGGAACAAAGGTAAAAGTAGGACTAAGAGGCCACGAAAGATATTCGAGGATACCAACACGTTCTTCTTCGACCAGCGGTCAACGAAAACCCCCGCAATAGAGCCAAAGAGAATAGCGGGCATGCTATGCGCTACAAAAAATGCAGACTGCATAGAGGCCCCTGCCTCTTTAAAATGCGCAGCCATCAAAGCTATGACAAGAATGATGAAGACCTTATCGGGCAATTGCGAAAATATCTGCCCTAACCATAGATAAAGGAAATTACGATTCCTCAGAACATCTCCAAAGCCTGGAACTTTGGCATCTTCTGATAGGGTTTCCGGCGCAGGTGGTTTATTACTGATTTGGGCCATCCTGTCATGTTACCTTTTCAAATGTCCGTCTAGGAAACATAGCTGCTCGAAGGCCAAAGGGTTTCCAGTAATTGGGCTGAACGCAAAGAGCGTTCCAAATGGTGTTCGAGATAATCCCGAAGGAATCTTTCTACCTGTTTCCAGACTGAATGGTCGAGCTTGTATTCGGTTAAAGGCCTGATGGGCAACATTTGTAGGGCTTTGAGCATATTCGGGGTGAGACGATAAAGTTGGGAGGTGTTTACAGTGCCCTTGAACGCTACGATGCCTCCGTGCTCCACACTAAACCCGCAAGACTCTTCTTGGATCGGCTGACGGGACAGTACACAATGCGCCACCTCTGGAGCAATCCCAGCAACTTGGAGAACATGGAAAAGGCTATGCACTAAATGAGCACACAGATAGGATTCAGGAACCGCTTCTAAGATACCCAACTGATTCAGCAACAGATCAAATAACTCTGAATGGGTCTGCCCTTGACTTGCTTCGGCAAGTACGGCTTCGGTTAAATACTGAGCACAGGTTAAGCGAGTGAGGTCCCTGGTCAAGCCTGTATAAAGATGCAAACTTTCTGCTTGTATAACCCGGTCTATAGAACGGCCACGAGCGACTTGTAGATCATTGACCACAAAGAGTTCGCTACGGCCTCCTAATTTGGAGCGGGACTTGCGCGCCCCCTTGGCAATCAGTCTGACTAGACCCTTTTCTCGGGTGAGGATATGCAGAAGCCAGTCTGCTTCTCCCAAAGCCTGCCTTTTTAGGTTGATGCCAACGGCACGATATTCCACAGAAATGAACGCCAGACTAAGAGATCCATAGCCAATTATGACCTATGCAGGATCAAGACCATCGGCAGATAGACGCTATAGGTAGCGCTCTCATGCCTCTACGCGGTGTTTGATAAGATCAATGCCTGCTTCTTTTGCCATCTTATTAATCCCTTTGAGAGAGATGGTCTTAAGCGCTTTGGTGGAAACTTTGAGGCGCACATAGCAACCCTGTTCCGGGTCCCAGATTTTCTTCCACTGCAGGTTTACTTGCTGAAGTTTCTTGGTGCGACGATGGGAGAAGGAGACCGAGAAGCCATTGTTGGCGCGTTTTCCAGTCAGCATACAGCGGCGGGACATAAACAACTCCTGGACGGGTTAAAGACTTTTTATCAGTAAAGCTTATGGATCATAGCGTAGCGAGGTTGAATGTGTCTATCTCTTACCAGCGTCATTACAGTAACAATAGAAATGATGGATGAGCACTTGAACGCCTCCATACGTCAAATCGTCTAATTCTTTCTCTAGAGCAGCATCTATGTCCACTGTAGTAACTAAGGTAATCAATCGGCGAACTATTTGGCTGGTGCTTGGTCTATTGGTTCTGTCAGGAGTGGGGGTCAGCGGCTGGCTGCTCTGGCAGCAGTCTCAGCAAGAAGCTGAACAGACCACGCTCCAGACCCAGACGGCTCCTGTTGTCCGCCAAGATGTAACCATCAAAGTTTCAGCGGCGGGAACGATCAAACCAATGACGCCGATTAATATCAGTCCGAAACAATCGGGCCGAGTAGCCAAACTTTATGTTGACCAAGGCAGTCAGGTAAAAGCCGGTCAACTCCTGGTTCGAATGGATGACACGAATCTCCAGGGAGAACTGCTTCAAGCCCAAGGGAGTCTGGCTGCCGCTGAGGCGAATTTGCGCAAGCTCCAGGCCGGGAACCGCCCTCAAGAGATTCAGCAAGCAGAGCAGAATCTAAAGGAAGCGGAAGCCCAGATCATTGCCTCCCGCTCAACCTATGAAAGCAACGTACAACTCTTCTCCAGTGGGGCAATTAGCCGTAATGCTCTGGATACTAGCCGCTCAACCTACGAGGCAGCTCAGGCCCGCATCAACGCGCTACAACAACAGCTGAACCTGAGTCGGGCAGGCTCTCGCTCAGAAGATATTGATGCAGCCCGCGCTCAAGTGCTGCAAGCCCGTGGAGCTCTAAAAACAATTCAGACTCAGATCAACGACACCTTTATCCGGGCTCCTTTCTCCGGAATCATCACCCAAAAATATGCGGATTCAGGAGCTTTCGTTACGCCTACGACTTCAGCCAGTGCCACCACTTCAGCTACTTCCTCCTCAATTCTGGCCCTCGCCAATGACTTAGAGGCCATTGCTAATGTTGCAGAAAGCGATGTCAGGAATATCTATTCCGGTCAGTCTGTAGAGTTGAGAGTGGATGCTTACCCTGACCGCATTTTCAAAGGGAAGGTACGCTTGGTTGCTCCCGAATCCGTAGTAGCTCAAAATGTCACCAGTTTTCAAGTACGAGTCCAAATTCTGGACGATGCAAAAAATCAGCTGAAGTCCGGCATGAACCTAACTGCTGGTTTTCTAGTTGGTCAGCGTAAAGGTGCTCTCCTAATACCAACGCCTGCAGTGGTGAGTGAAGCGGAAGGAACAGGAGTTTATCTATTACAAAATGGAAGTAATAGAGATAAGCCCGTATTTCGTCCTATCCGGGTCGGAGCTACAGTGGGAACACAAACAGAGGTCTTGAGTGGACTCACGGTTGAGGACCGAGTATTCATCACCTCGCCAGGAAAGCGCAAGCCGAATGACAAACCTGTAAAGTCCTCGCCGTTCAGCAATAGCGGTGGTCGTCCTCCTCGTTAACGGAACATCTTGATGACCATGCAAGAAACAAAACCAAGACAACAACCGCTCGCTCCGAACAGAAGGATCAAGCGTCAAAGAGGGGTGGATATTGCTGAAACCATCGGTTTAGCTTGGGCTTCGCTGCTGTCAAATAAGCTACGTGCAATGCTGACGATGCTGGGAGTGATTATCGGTATTGGGGCAGTGATCACGATGGTCACGATTGGTCGGGGGGCCCAGGCCCAAGCGGAGAAACAGCTCAAGGCACTCGGCTCTAATTTGATTTTTGTGCAGAGCGGTACAGCCAGTTTTGGCAGTGCCGCCTCTCAGGGAGCAGGCTCAGCGACCACGTTAAACTGGGAGGACGCCAAGGCAATTGAAAAAACCGCTTCAGCCGTTGCCGCTGTTGCCCCGACGCTAAGCAACCGCTCTCAGGTGGTTTGGGCAGAAAAGAATACCAATACCTTGGTTCAAGGAACCACCCCATCCTATGTCGAAGTCCGGGATTTCCTGCCTTTGACGGGACGTTTCTTCAATCAGGCTGAATTAGACCAGGCAGCTCGTGTGGCAGTTCTCGGGCAAACCGTGGTCGATACGCTCGGCCTCACGCCCAAAAGTGCTTTAGGGAAAACCATTCGTATCCGGGCAGAAGATTTCCTTGTGATCGGAACCTTGGAGTACAAAGGGTCAGACCAATTTCGTGACCAAGACGATCAGGTGGTGATCCCGCTCACGACGATGGCCAGTCGGATCGTGGGAATCAATTCCTTAAACGGCATTTCTCTTAACAGTATCGCTGTATCGGCAAAAAGCCCTGAGCAAATGGATGCTGCCCAGTTTCAAATCACTAACCTATTGAGACTGCGCCATAAAATTGTTCCACCCCAGGGCGATGACTTTATCATTCGCAATCAAGCAGACCTCGTCAATGCCTCCAACAATGTCTCAGGCCTTTTCACCATTTTGTTGGGAGGCTCAGCCGCCATTTCTTTAGTAGTAGGTGGTATCGGCATTATGAACATCATGCTGGTCTCCGTCACCGAACGCACCCGTGAAATTGGCATCCGTAAAGCAATTGGGGCAAGGCCCAGCGATATTCTCTGGCAATTTCTGATTGAAGCGGTAGTCCTGGCGCTCACCGGAGGTTTATTAGGGATCGCGTTAGGCGTCGGGGCTTCTATGCTCACCAGTCTTGCTCTTGACTGGCCAATAGCCATCTCGATGGAAGCCGTTGCCCTCTCTTTTGGCGTCTGTTTAGTGATTGGATTGTTCTTTGGTGTTTATCCAGCCCGACAAGCGGCTCGTCTTGATCCGATTACTGCGCTGCGGAGTGATTGAGCCATGATTCAGTTAGAAAATATCGTCAAGAACTACACTTTAGGTGAACTAGAAGTTCCCGTATTGAAGGAGATCAACCTAACCATTACTCAGGGAGAATATACCGCTATCATGGGCGTCTCGGGTTCAGGCAAGTCTACGCTGATGAATATTATTGGTTGCTTGGACCGTCCTAGCTCAGGTCGTTATCTTTTTGAAGGACAGGATATTACTCGGCTCAGCGATGATGAGCTGGCTGATGTTCGTAATTATCAGATTGGTTTTGTCTTTCAACAGTTCAATCTATTGCCGCGATTAAGTGCTTTGGAAAACGTGATGCTGCCCATGATTTATGCAGGCTATCCAAAAGCGGAACGACGGGAGCGAGCCGAGGAGGTCTTGGTGCAGGTAGGATTGGCTGACCGTATGGCCAATCGCCCCAATCAGCTTTCGGGAGGGCAACAGCAGCGGGTTGCCATTGCTCGTGCGTTGGTGAATCGTCCAGCTTTACTCTTGGCGGACGAACCGACGGGTGCTCTAGATACTAAAACCAGTCAAGAAGTGATGGCCATGATGACCAATCTCAACGAACAAGGCATTACGGTTGTCATTGTCACCCATGAGCCAGATGTCGCCCATCAGACGAAGCGTATGATCCGAGTGCAGGATGGTCAAATTGTTGATGACAGAGCGGTTTTGACGCCTAACCTAATGCTGTGAGAACTTTATTTGCTGCCGTAGTAGTAAGTGATATCTCTATCTTTCAGCGGTGCAAAGCCAGCACCAATAAGCATCTGGTCCAATTCTGCCTGAGGAATGTGCTTGGCTCCGATTCGGATAATCCGTGACCGCATCGTATTAGAAACTCCACTGCGCTGTCGGCCAGCCTCTAGTCCCATAACTTGGTTATAGAGATCTAGTTTGACCTGGGGGATGGGGGTACCATCAAAATCAATACCCTTGGCGATTGCCACATCAATCGCATCAGCACCAGTAGTATCAGACATTATTTTCTTCTAGGAATGATTGATAGAGGCATTCTATCAGTTCATAGGTCACCTTTGAACGGGTTGAGCACCATGAACAGATTCCTCCATAAAAGCTGAGTCCTTACGGGAGGGACAAAATTCATGGAAAGTAGACCTATTTTGGGATTAGCGCTTGGGGAGTCTCCACCATCAAGCTCTTCGATGGACGTCCATCGCGTTTCTTAATTGCGATAGATAGAAGCTTCTGGAATCTAGCATATTTTCTCCTCTATCTTTTTATTGAGGTCATCTAAAATAAGGATATAAGTGCCACCAGGAAAGGCCATTCCTGACGCAAGTTGGTCACAAAGTTTTTGAGCACAATAGTTATTTTCGATTTTCCACCATGCCGAACGATGACGGAGGGCAAGGATATATAAGGGTTTATCAGGTAAATATTCCACTTCTTTCTGAACCAGATAGGCCTCTATAATTTTAGGATAGTGGGCTAATTGTTTGGTCAGTTTTACTATTTCCGAATCAGATAAATGATGCAACATAAAATTATCTCGGTCACTTACTGATGAACGTTCTTGATTGACCTTTGTCAATAGTATCTGATGTTGCTCAATTCGATTTAGATAATGGTTCGCTTCCTCTTGCCTCCCTTGTCTTTGATGGAAGAGATGAATTAACTCATTGCCAGAGAGCGAAAATTTAGAATCCAAGGCCATTGCATTTTCGAGGAATGTAATCCCAGCGATATTTTCTTGCTTTAGTAAGATCTCACCCAACAGATAATTTGCGCAAACATGGTCGGGATTCACTAAAAGAAGTTCTTTCAACAGAGGAATCGCTTGCTTCCTTTCCTAAAGTTCGGCGGTCCGATGGGCTCGCTCCCAGCCTTTCTCTGCCGTAAGTAGTTGATGTTGAGCTTTTTCTTCTAGTCTGTGTAAACTCTTCTTGGATTTTTGTAGATGATTATGGCGCTCTTGCCAGGACAGAGATACTTCTTGTTTCCAATTTTCATTAAAGTGGTTGGTTAAAGGTTCCAGCGCACCTTTGAGAAAATGATGTGCTGAACTAACTTTTATAACGACCGTAGAAGGAGGGAGCTTAGGTTGCCAATCAGGGCGTAGCCCGAGAGCAGATAGTCGTTCTGTCAGACAAGGATGCGTATCTTGGGTGTTGGTTTGTTTCTTCAAAGCTTGATGGAACCAGCGCTCTGCGTCATGGAATGCCAACTCTAAACGCAAGGTGTTTAGCATATGGGTATACATGGATGATGGGGGTTCTGCTTGTTCATTCAGCTGTCGTGAAACACGAGGCCAAAATGAATATTCCAAAAAATAGTTCCTAATTTCCACATTGATTAGAGCTTCTGCAATATTTTTGGGTCCTACTACCCTTGCTGCACAACGGTCAGCTTCATACTCATTCATCCTTACGAAGACAAAAGAATAAGCATCAAAAATGGGTGTATACCAATTAAAAAAGTAATAAAATAAAAATGAATTACCATTTTCCTGGACCTGACTTGAAATTTGCATCCAAGTCTTGCGTCCCCGATAGATCCAACTTGCAAATCGACCATGATTACCAGAAAGATGTGCTAACTCATGAGCCAGGACTCCACGGAATTGTTCTGGGGTTAAAGCTTCCATAAGCGGAAGCCCTAACAATAGGTAGTTCTTTTGCCAGCCAAATATTCCCAGGCGTGGAAGCTGAACTATGGATGCATTAAATTCCGTTGTAATTATAACCTGATCGGGGCAAGGAGCGTCCAGAGAAGAGGATAAATCCTTGATAGCAGCAAATAAATGAGGAGCTTCTTTTTGATCAAGTACTCGACCAGTGGGAGGGGGCAAACGGACCCAGAGTGATTTGAGAATGGCAAAGATAGGAATAAGGAGAAGAAAACTACCTTGAAATTCTAGAGCGCTCAAACTTTGACTATAGCTAGCTAGCCACACTAAACCAATAAAAATAGATAATAAACTACCAAGAATTAGAAAAAGATAGGCATAACCTAAAGTAGCCAACAGGCCTAGCCGGAGTCTGTAGTTTTTTGGTTGTTCACGGGCAAGCGTTTCTAATCGTTTTACTAACGCTTCAAACTGCTCTTGATTAAGCGCCATGACCCGTTATTTATCATTCATTTCATACTCAGAATTCCCCGTGCTCCTATCGCTTTTTTAGGATTGCAAGAAGAATCTAACAAGAATCAATGAAGTTTTTACTGGTTAGAGCGTCTTAGATCGTTTTGGCGACCCCTGCCTTTTGAGCAGCCTGTTCTACGGCCCAGGCAACAGCAGGAACGACTCTAGGATCAAAAACAGAAGGAATGATGTAATGAGGACACAATTCTTCTGGGCTAATTAAATCAGCAAGGGCTTGTGCTGCAGCCATTTTCATCGCTTCGGTAATGGTCCGAGCCTTGCAGTTCAAAGCGCCTTTGAAGATGCCCGGATAGGCTAGCGCATTGTTGATTTGGTTGGGATAGTCACTTCTTCCAGTAGCCATTACCGCTACATGGGGACCAGCCAACTCGGGCAGAATCTCGGGGATCGGATTTGCCATGGCAAAGACGATGCGCTGTTCTGCCATATTCTGGATATCTTCAAGGCTGACGGTACCTGGACCCGAAAGCCCAACGAATACATCCGCTCCTTTGATCACTTCCTGAATTGTGCCCTGTTCTCCATGGGGATTGGTCAGTTCGGAATAAAGGATTTTCGTGGCATTCATGTTATGCTCACGACCTTTATATATAGCTCCAGCCGTGTCACAGCCAATTATGTTTTTCACCCCGGCTTGCAATAAAATCTTCGTACAGGCTACCCCAGCGGCTCCTACCCCTGTGAAAACAATTTTGAGGTCTTCCAGTTTTTTGTTCACGATTTTTAGAGCATTGAGCATCGCCGCAAGCGTGACTACGGCTGTCCCATGCTGGTCATCGTGCATAACCGGAATATCCAACAATTCCTTCAAACGGTCTTCAATCTCAAAACAGCGAGGCGCACTAATATCTTCTAGATTGATACCCCCAAAGACAGGAGCCAGGTATTGAACTGTTTGAATAATCGCTTCCACATCTTGAGTGTCGAGACAAATCGGAAAGGCATCCAGCCCAGCGAAGGCTTTAAAGATCATGGCCTTACCTTCCATGACCGGGATCGCTGCTTCCGGGCCAATATTCCCTAAGCCTAAAACCGCACTGCCATCTGAAATAACCGCGACGGTATGACTTTTAATAGTGTAGTCAAAAACCTTTGTTTTATCGTTTGCAATCGCGCTACAAACCCTACCCACCCCAGGGGTATAGGCCATAGAAAGCTGGTCTTTATTCTCGATAGGGTGTTTACTTTCGACAGAAATTTTGCCCTGACGGTGAAGTTCAAAAGTGCAGTCCTGAACAGAGAGCACTTCAGTCTCAGGCAGTTCTTTGATGGCCAAGACTATCGCTTGAGCATGGGCTTCACTCGCGGCATCCACCGTCACATCCCACACCACATGGCTGCTGTTTTTTTCAACCAAAGTTGCTGCGGATAGAAACCCTTCTGCTATCCCAACGGCGTCTATCACTTTGGCTAAAACGCTGGATTGATGGGGCATGTATAGGCGGAGAGTGATGCTGTTGCTGGAATTGGGAGTGAGCTGAGGCATGGGAGTGGTTCAGAGTACCCAGAGAGTCTACCACTCTGTTTTACTACTGCGATTCCGGAATACTCTTTAGTTCAGGAAATGTGGAATCCGTTAGGGATCGGGGTGTATTCTTTTGGATGGCATAGAGCCCAGTAGCTCCTAGGGCCGTAGTCAGTGCTAAGAGGGAAGCTACTTGAATCGCCCATTTTCTCTGCTCAAGGGGACCTTTGATCACATAGGTCACACTTAGGGCAAACAATGTTAGCCATAATCCCACAGAGGTTAAACAGTAAGGGCATTGGGCCTTTAATTCGAAGAAAATGAGCCCTAAAAGATAGAGGCTAAATACGGCCCCGATCGTCGTCAGTCCCAGTAGACCTAGGGATCTCCGGGAACCCAGATTAGGCCAAAGTGCTGTTCCCAAAACACTGGCATATAGGGAAAGACCAAAAATCGTTAGGGGAATGCCAAAAACATTGGCATAAACACTGGTGAGGACGATCTCGCAAGCTCCTCCACTACTGCAGCCAGCCACTTTACCCAGGGTTAATTTCTCATAGGTGAGGTACCCCGTTAAAGCCATTCCTCCCGACGCTAAAATCGCTATCAAATAGGGCAGCCATGCAGTTGTAAAAAGGGACAACGACTGCGATACCCTTTTATTAGGAGGCTGTATGAGATTGGGTTCCATGAATTTTGCGCAACGCCTCAGTTATCTACAATCTAACGTTTTTGGAGACATGGACCTCGCGAAGGCAACATCCCAGCGAGGGATTATTGACCTTTCTCTTGGTTCTTCTGATTTACCCGCTCCGCCGCTGGCCATGGCTAAACTTCATCAGGCTCTAGATGACCCAGCTACCCATGGCTATCTCCTATTTGAAGGGACCGCTCCTTTTCGTACAGCAGCCGCTCAGTGGGTAGAACGCAAATTTGGTATATCTGTTGACCCTCAAACAGAAGTCCTTCCCCTCAGCGGTTCTCAGGAAGGCACGGCATTAATGCCCTTGGCCCTCTTGGATCCCGGAGATTATGCTCTGCTCTTAGACCCAGGGTACCCGTCCCATTGGGGAGGTGTACATCTGGCGGGAGGGCAAATCCACAGGTTGAAACTCCAAGCTCCAGATTTTCTACCAGATTTTTCCGGCATTTCCCCCAATGTGCTAGATAAAGCCAAAATGCTGGTACTCAGCTATCCCCATAACCCAACTACAGGCATAGCGCCTCTGGAATTTTTCAAAGAAGCGGTCGCTTTCTGCCAAAAGCATGGCCTGACTTTAATTCATGATTTCCCCTATGCGGATATTGCCTTTGGCGGCTACACGCCTCCTTCTATTTTTAACGCTGATCCAGAAAAATCGGTTTCCCTTGAACTCTTTACACTTTCCAAGTCCTACCATATGGGCGGATTTCGGATTGGGTATGCCGTGGGTAATCCTGGACTGATTAAGGCCCTACGTCAGGTGCGGGATGTGACAAATTTCTACCCCTATCGTGGAATTTTACAGGCTGCGGCCCAAGCCCTTTCCGGCCCTCAAGACTATGTAACTGAATCCGTTTTGCTCTTTCAAGAACGTCGAGATGCCTGTGTGCAAGCCTTGGCTGATATCGGTTGGTATGTCCCTGCTCCCAAGGCCACCATGTACCTCTGGGCCAAACTGCCGCAGCACTATTCAGGCAGTTCCATGGATTTTTGTCGAGACTTAGTTCACAAAACGGGGGTCGCTCTTGCTCCCGGTTCTGGTTTTGGAATGAGTGGAGAAGGCTATGTGCGATTTGCTCTTGTGCATCCGCCCGATGTTTTACGAAAGGCTGCAGTAGCGATTGGCGAATTTTGGCATGGTTCAAGGCAGCAGGTTGGAGGGTGACACTTTTGCCCAAGGGGCTAAGGTTTTTTTGCCATAACTATCAGGGCTTCTAGCTTTTTTAGGCTTTTCCAAAAGGGTTACCTTTGTATGAACCATGCCGGTTTCTGATTACTCCGCAATCGCTGCAGACTCACCTCCCACTGCCGTAGGTTGCTCAGACAAACTTTGCGCAGGAGTAGCTGGAAGTCTTTGGCTCCCCCGCACCACACAGCGGAACCCGACATGACTCATCCCTGTATCCACCATCTGGGGACGACGGGCAGCGGGGCGATAGCGCAGACAGTACTCTGGTGAACAGAGATAAGAACCGCCCTTCAGAACTTTGCGCGGAATCTGGCACTGCGGTTGGGCAGGATCATAGCTGTTCTCCATAGCGCCACCCCGAGGATTGCGCGGGATACAGCAGGGCTTATCGGTATCTTCAGGATACTGGCTGGTATACCAATCACAGGTCCATTCCCAGACATTGCCTGCCATGTCATAGAGTCCATAGCCATTAGCTGGATAGGAACCAACGGGTTCGGGCGCAGGAGGATGGTTTTTCAGGTATTTCCAGGGAAACTGTCCCTGCCAGGTATTAGCCATCAATTTACCCTTAGGCAATGGCTCATTCCCCCAGGTAAAGACAGTGCTTTCTAGTCCGCCTCGTGCTGCAAATTCCCATTCCGCTTCGGTGGGAAGAGCCCCACCGGCCCATTGGCTATAAGCTTCAGCATCTTCGTAGGCAATGTGAACCACCGGCAGATGATCCCGCTGTTTAATCGAGCTGCCGGGCCCTTCCGGATGTCGCCAGCAAGTTCCCGGAACCCAGGACCACCAGTGGCTCATATCTTTAAGGTCAACGGGGCCGGAAGTCATCTTGAAAACGAGGGAACCCGGCACTAACATTTCAGGCTTGGCCCCAGGATAATCGGCGGGATTGAGTGGGCGTTCGGCCACGGTGATATAGCCAGTGGCTTTTACGAACTTTTGAAACTGTTTATTGATGACCTGATACTTATCCATCCAGAAGCCATCTACGGTCACGCGATGCACAGGCTTTTCATCCGGATAAAAGTTGTCTGACCCCATAAGAAAAGTGCCACCGGCAATCCAGACCATATCGGGTTTCGGTGGTCTACCAGGCGGCTTGGTTAGGGGTGAAGACTTCGATTGCATCGGCGATTGCAGCATGGTGAATCTCCTGGGGATTGAAAAGTAGCCTCATCATGTCCTTCACGTGGCGTTGTTAGACAAAAAAGCGGATGGGCTAACGTGAGAGGGTTTAATCTCCAAACCAAACTCCACCGATGAAATGTCAATATCGCCTCCGCAACTGGTCCGAGTATACCGCTAGCCTGAAGCAGCAGGGAAGCTTCACCTTTTGGATGGCTAATGAGCTAATGACTCGTCAAGGCAAAAACAGGACGACGCAGGGCGACTCCAGTCTACTGTGCCTAGCTATCGACATGGTCGCTGCCCTCAAAAGTCTCTTTCACTTCACCGTTCGCCAAGCCCAAGGCTTTGTCCAATCGATATTTCAACTGATGCAGCTCGAACTCCATATCTCGTCGGTTGGGTTCCCTATCCAGAAATTAAGGCTGGAACAAAATCAACCCTGCAATCGTATCGTGCTTACGAGTGGCTAATACCCTCACAATCTCTCCATCAACAAATTCATATCGTCCTTCCGTTGGGCACTGCTCCAGAAATTGCTCAAAAGTTAGTTTTTGCCGGATCGTTGGAACCATAATACACCTCCATCTTTATTCTTACATTGGCCTCGTGGCACTAGTGAGTTCGATGCTGGGCACTCCTTCCGCACAGGAACCAATCAGGGCCACATGAGCATAGCCAGCTTGATGGAGCTGCGCCAAGATATCTGATGCTCTCTCAGCCTGTACGGCTAGGAGTAGACCTCCACTCGTCTGTGGGTCTGCCAATAGAAGCTGTTCCCATACCTGGAATCCCTGGGCTGATATTTCGTGTTTATATCCCTGCCAGTTGCGCCCTGCAGCACCGGGGAAAATTCCTGCCTGGGCTAATTTTTTAGCTTCTGGCAGGATAGGAATTTTTTCTTGATGCAGGATCGCTTTTAGGCCAGCTCCTCGACAGACTTCGAGCAGATGGCCCAGTAAACCAAATCCAGTCACATCGGTCATCGCATGAACAGCAGGGTTCTCTGCCAGTAAAGAACCGATCTGATTGCGTTGGGTCATCACAGCCAGGACTTCCGCATAGCCTTCAGCACTCAATATGCCTTTTTTCACAGCGGTGGTCATCACCCCAATACCCAAGGGTTTGGTCAAAATCAGAACATCTCCCGCCTGCGCCGAGGCATTGCGTTTGAGATTTTGGGGATGAACCAAGCCCGCGACCACCAAGCCAAAAATGGGTTCCGGTGAATCAATAGAATGGCCCCCAGCCAGAGGAATTCCTGCTTCCTGACAGACGGAGACGCCCCCCTGCATAATGCCCTGAATCGCTTCCATAGGCAGCGTATTGATCGGCATCCCCAACACTGCCAAGGCCAAAATCGGAGTTCCACCCATCGCGTAAATATCAGATAGCGCATTGGTGGCCGCAATCCGACCAAAATCGACGGGGTCATCGACAATCGGCATAAAGAAATCCGTGGTCAGAACCAGGGCCTGGGTTTCATTGAGTTGATAGACGGCGGCATCGTCGCTAGTTTCTGTGCCGACGAGCAGGCGTGGGTTCGGCATAGCCACAGGCAGCTTGCCTAAAATCTCCTGCAGCTGGGCCGGAGCGATTTTGCAACCACAGCCACCACCGTGGGAGTACTGGGTCAGGCGAATCATAGAGTAAGCTCTTATTTTTTGGACTTAGCTTTTGGCTTCGACTTTTTGTCTTTTTTTGCAGACTTAGCTTTTTCGGCCTGCACTTCATCATAGGCGGCTTTCAGTTTATCCATCAGCGCTTCCCTCTGTTCATAGAGCCGCTTCAGCGGTCGGGGTTGTACTTTCTCCAAGGCATAGGCGGTCAGCAAGGGTAAAGCAATAGTGGAGTCGCAGTAGCAAACTACGGTACCCGGTAATTTATCAGGATCTACCTTGCCCCAGGAAACAGCTTCCGCAGGAGTTGCACCAGAAAGCCCGCCCGTATCTGGGCGAGCATCCGTGATTTGCAGGAAAAAATCGTGTCCTTTTTCTTCAATGCCCAGCACTTCCTGAATTTGCGGTTCTGTTTGCAGAATAAAGTTCTTGGGAGAACCGCCCCCGAGAATCCAGACGCCACTCTTTCCCCCAGAACGCTTGGCCCCCAGAACGATAGCAGCCGTCTCATTCACATCCAGCAAGACATCAAACTGAGGGCCTTTACCTTGGAGGGCTTGTTCTGCCACATTCATGCCGATGGAGGAATCGCCGGGGCTGGAGGTATAGACGGGGACGCCCAGACGATAGGCCGTAGAGAGCAAAGATCGAGGTTTTGTATCGCCGATAAGTTTTTCGCGTTCCAGGATGTATTTGCCACACAGGTTATGAAACTCGGCACTTCCCATCTTCTTTTGAAACTCTGGCGCTTCGAAGATTTTTCTAAAAAAGGCGTCGGTAGATAGAAGGACATCATAGTCAAAAAAGATGTCATAGATGCGGACGACCCCTTCTTCTCTAAGCACGACATCGGAGACTTGATGACTCCCCCGATGCAAGTCTAAACCAATACCAAAGTGCGTATCGTGGTAGAGATTAGCCCCTGTGGAAACAATCCAATCGATAAATCCAGCTTCCATCAATGGAATCAAGGCAGAAATTCCTAGTCCCGCAGGCGTAAGTGCCCCCGTGAGCGTCACGCCTACCGTTACATCCGCCTGTAGCATCTCCGCAACCAGCAGTTGGGCTCCTTCTCTCAAGCGAGCCGCATTATAGGCCAGGAAACTTTTATCGATCAGGTCCGTGACAGAAATACCAGGATGAATCGGATCTGGGTTGATTTTCTTACCAGACAGCAAGGATTTACGAGCCAAGGGAAACCCTCTAGGAGAATGAAACCAGTTTTATTGTAGGAGCCAACGTACGCAAAGATACGGGCTGCAAGAGGAGAGCTTTAACTAATGCCTCTGTCAGGGTCTAGGTTCGACTTGTGTGTAAACG
>CASBPW010000323.1 GCA_949127685.1 Candidatus Sivonenia alaskensis PMM_0068
AGGTATCTGTAATTAGAAACAGCTCATCCTCTTTAAGGGTGAGGGTTGGCTGGGGCCGCTCACCCAGCACACATGGCCATTCAGGGATCGGCATCTGGTCAGCGGGAACAAAAGTTTTGTTGTCCATTTTGTTCGCATCAGAAAAATTCACTTCTAGGGTGTTCAATGTCATTCCACAGAGTTCCCAGGGATCGCTATAGTTTCATGGTGATTGCCATATACAACTAAACCACAAAAAGAACTCTAATGTTAGGGATAGCACTGACATATTTAAGGTTTAAGCATTGCTTAAACATTCGGCACCTTAAAATGTTACGAAGTGAACAAATGCATCATTTCTTTTGTTCTATGAGCATTCGATAGGCTCTCTCATATTCATCAGTCATCTTTTGAACATTGAACCGATTGAGTACATGTTCTCTACAGGTTCGACGGTCTAGCTTCATCGCCTCCAGGACAGCGCTTACCATCTCTTCACGACTATTACAAACAAAGCCCGTTTTTCCGTGTTCAATAACCTCGGGAACGGAACCAAGAGCCATGCCCACTACGGGTGTGCCTGTAGCCATGGACTCAATCATTACCAGGCCAAACGGCTCTCGCCAGGTAATCGGAAATAAAGTAACGCTAGCCTCTGCTAAAAGTTCTACTTTCTGGTCATGAGAAACTTCACCAAGATATTGAATTTGATCCCCATCAATGAGATGTGCCAAACTCTCTTCGTAGAAGTCTCGGTCAACAGCATCTATTTTGCCCGCCATCTTTAGAGGAAGTCCTGTAGCCTGAGCGATGGCAATAGCTTCTTGAGGACCTTTTTCTGGAGAAAGGCGACCTACAAATGCAAGATAGGCTGGTTGACTGGGCTTATCCTGAAAGGGATAGGTACTCGTATCGATGCCGTTATAGACGGTATGGATATAATTTAAGCCGAGGCGGTGTTCTCGTTGTGCTTCGCTAATGCTGATATAAGCATGCTCATCGAAAAACTGAAAAAGTTTTTCATTGTCAGGGGTAAAAATACCATGAGTTGTATGCACGGTAGGAGTCTTCACCAAGGCGGCAAAAGGCAGGGCAGGACAACCAACATGAGAGTGAATTATATCGAATTGATGAGCATTTTGATACACATGACTAAGCATCATCTGCTCATAAACAGAAGGTTCTTTAACGCTTTTGTCAAGCCGTAGAGCCTTATCATGAAAAGAAATCAATGAAGCTTTTGTAATAGAATCCCCAGAAGCAAATAGCGTCACCTCATGACCACGATGAACCAATTCATCCGTAAGCAAGCTAACAATTAGTTCGATACCCCCATAGCGTGGTGGAGGAACTTGTTCCCAGAGCGGCGCAATTTGAGCAATTTTCATAGGCACTATAATAGATGTGAAACAGGTGCAAAAGACCCAAACTACTATGTTGCGGAAAGCCGCATTGAATAGATTGCGGACCCCTAAAATCCACAATAGGTCTATATAGGAGTTAGTATAGCATCTGTTTTACGGCACTAAAAACTCACACCCCCAGCGCATCCGCTAAGGGTATGAGAGTCTTATTCGCGTGTGGACTTATGCTGCAGGTTAGAGATGTTTCAGGATGATCGCCTGATAGTCTTTCTTGGATTTCACGCCTACCAAACGCTCTACCATTTCCTTGTGCTTGAAGAACATCACCGTAGGCGTGCCGGTCACGCCCGTAGCTTCAGCCATCTCCGGCTCGGCTTCAATATCAATATCAACGGCATGAAACTTGCCCTCAAACTCCGAAGATACTGTATGGAGAATAGGTTTGAGCATATGGCAGGGCCCACATTGAGGCGCGGTGTATTTGACCATGATCAGTTTGCTTGACTCATGGTAGAGCTTACGTAAGGCATAGCCCCCTTCAAAGAAAGTATCATCCAAAGAGAAATTTGCTGGAGCAAGGACACTTGTTTGAGGTTGTGTCTTTTCAGCGGGTGGTTTTGCGGGAGCCTGTTCAGTCTGTGGTGCAGCCTGGTGCTCTTCTTTCAGGAGCCCCTGGGCCGACAACCAACGTTCGGCCAGAAGCGCTGCCATACATCCGGTACCCGCAGCAGTAACGGCCTGACGGTATTCGTGGTCCTGGACATCTCCAGCCGCGAAAACCCCTTCTATGTTGGTTTCAACGGATTTTCCTGCGGTAATGATGTAGCCCACTTCATCCAACGCGATCTGTCCTTTAAATAAGCTGGTATTCGGTGTATGACCGACAGCATAAAACAAACCTCGGATGGGCAATTCGGAAACTTCTCCCGACTGTGTATTTTGGATTTTGACGCCCTTAATTACCTCATCTCCATAGACAGCCAGGGGAGCTGTGTTCCAGTGGACTTTGATTTTGGAATGGCGTAAAACCCGGTCCTGCATCGCCTTCGAAGCCCGCATCTGGTCCCTGCGCACGAGCATGTGAACCCTGGAGCCATACTTGGTTAGGTAAACAGCCTCTTCCGCAGCGGTATCCCCTCCGCCAATAATCGCTAGTTCCGCATTGCGGAATAAAGGAATCGTTCCATCACAGATAGCGCAGGCCGAAATCCCTTTGTTCCAGAATTCTTCTTCCCCAGGCAAATTTAGCCGCTTGGCCGTAGCGCCTGTGGCAATGATGATGCTGTGGGCCTGAACTTCTAGGGTTTCCGATTTAATCGCGAATGGACGCTTGCTCAGGTCTACCGAGACAACATCTTCGGTGATGATTTCTGCACCCCAGCGCTCTGCTTGAGCACGAGTACGATGCATTAATTCTGGCCCCTGAATTCCCTCAGGAAAACCAGGAAAATTTTCGACTTCGGTTGTAGTCATCAGCTGACCACCAGGAATACCCCCAGCCTGGAAACCTTCGAACACCAAGGGCTTTAGATTTGCCCGTCCTGCATAGATGGCCGCAGTGTAGCCAGCCGGACCAGACCCAATGATGACTAAGTTTTCAACCATAATTTCATTTCCTTTAGGCGAAGTCATAATGAGTACATATTAGGCGATTAAGGGGGCGTTGGCAATAGGTAGCATTGCCCATGCTCACAAGCTCTCAGGCTTTCAGGATACCTGAGGTTTTAGGAGAAGGCGCATTTCCTGTACCCCACTTTGCTCGGTCAGAAATGTCAACCAGAGCCCTAGATTGGGCGATCATGCCCCAATGGAATGATTCATGAATAACCAGCGGCTGGGATAATCCTTGGGTAATAGCCTGTCGATTTTTCTATGGCCCAGGGTTCTATAGCGCATAAAACCGAATGTATTCTCTCGCTGGAACTACCTTTTAGCC
>CASBPW010000324.1 GCA_949127685.1 Candidatus Sivonenia alaskensis PMM_0068
AACTGAAGAACCCTAAATGATGGTGCGCGGTTGCCAAGGAAAAGAGAGTCGGGTAATATGCTGAAACATTTCACTATTTCGGGTTATCTCAATGGCTGCGAACTACTCTGAGCAAGAACTATCGACTGTCGCCAATGCTGCGATGCTGACCGGGATCGCTGTAGCGATGGTGGATATGGGGATTGTCTCCAGCGCGATTGAAGCGGTGGCCATGACTAAAGAAATTGTGGGTGCTACCAGTAAATATCCAAACAATTCCATCATTCAAGCGGCATTTTCAGAAGCGGCGATCCAGAGCGGCAGCACGAAAATGAACAAGCCCGATATTAAGCCAGAAGAAATTCAGTCCGGGGCAATTGTCGATAAGGCAATCGAGGCGGTAAACAGCGCAGTTAGTATGCTAAAAGACAAGGCTACCCCTGCCGAAATCCAAGAATACAAAGCATTCATCTACACCTGTGCTGAAGCAGTAGCCAAAGCTGCTGGCAGCGGTTTGTTTGGCTTCGGTTCCAAAGTTAGCGACAAAGAAACAGCGGCACTAACTAAGATTAAGACAGCGCTCGGAGTCTAGGGGTATGAAAGGTGAGTGCTTCGTATCATATTTCAAACGTGGTAGTCGAGTCTTTCGTAGTCCACTCTATGATACCTGCGTCATCCGCATGTCTCTGTGTCAGTCCAGTGGGTACTACTCCATATCATTCAATTGTAGGTGATGTGTTGTATGTTCCCAGTTGGGTTGAATCTTGAATCCTAGGTTTTGATAAAACTTTTCAGCTGCTTGCTCCGTGCAAAGAACAGTTCTAAACAGACAAAGCAGGAATTTTCAGGGGGACAAGAGCTTTGTGCAACACACTGGGCTTTGCATTCAAATATATCTCACGGCAATTGCTCTCGTTATATCCGACCACAATAGCCCCCACCGTTGTACCGATTTCAGGATACATTTCCTCACTCATCTCTCCTTCATCCAAGAAATCAGGGATTTTGATCAACCCTTTTACTAAAGATTCATCAGATTCATCAATTTTTACAAAAACTCCGAAAGGCTCATGAAACTCAACTTTGCCCTGCACAAACTGACCTAGCTTGTATCTCGATTTGGTTTGCTCCCAACTTGTACTATCCATGCTGTTCACCGTGACTTGAGGACTCGTGGAAATTGGTTGAGGATGGGAAACAAGTTTTGAGGGACGACCACCTCAATCCGCTCACAATTATCTTTTTCATCATAGCGATACTCAAGTGGTTTGAAATATTGATCGTAGCTTGCCTGATTGATCGAAACCTCAAGAACGCCCTCTTTGTAGCTCTGGTTAAACTCCTCGGCAATACTTCTGTCGTTGGGACCAGCAAAGTAACAACTTCCATCGACATAAGGAGGATTGCAGGGAAAATCGACGGGTTGAAACCCCTCCTTCAGCAACTTTTGACCTTTACCTTTTTGAGGAGCTTTGTAAATTATGACAATTTGGCTGGATTGTGGCTGCTCCGACTGCATAGTTTGGCATCTTGGCTGAGGCAAGTAGCAGTATCGTAAACTGCCGTCATGCCCGAAAACAGATAATTTGACCCTGTCGACAATATTGAATATTGAAATACAGTCCCACCGATAACCGACATAAGAAGTGGGTAAAAAGAAAATAGATACTTAGCTTTAACGCAAAATGCCGCTGCATCAACACAAAGCCGAGTATTACTATCAATTCTATTTTTGTATCGAGACGTGTTGCGACAGGAACTAGATCTGCAAGTTGATACAGTCAGCGCTAAGCAAAGTCGATATTCACATTGCCATCCCACCATCTACACAAATCACCTGTCCCGTAATATAAGCGGCGGCTGGATCTGTCGCTAGAAAACGAACGGTCCCTGCAATTTCTTCAGGCTTGCCTACGCGCCCTAGAGGAATTTGGGCAAGGACGCCATCGAGTTTTAAATCTTTGGTCATATCGGTGTCAATAAATCCGGGAGCTACCGCATTGACGGTGATTCCCCGTGAGGACAATTCCCTGGCTACTGCCTTTGTAAAGCCGATTACCCCTGCTTTTGCCGCTGCATAGTTGGCCTGTCCTGCATTGCCCAATACGCCAGAGGTAGAAGAGATATTGATAATTCTGCCGGAGCGCTGTTTGAGCATCAGTTTGGTCGCCGCCCGCGTGCAGAGAAATACTCCCGTCAAATTGAGGTCGATCACCTGCTGCCAATCCTCATCTTTCATCCGCATCAACAGACCATCCCGGGTGATTCCAGCATTGTTGACCAGTACATCTAAGCGGCCAAATTTTTCGAGGACATCCGCAAATAGTTGCTGGACTTGATCGGCTTGAGATACATCTGCCCCAAAAATGGCTCCATTACCCTCCATCTGAGCGACTACGGATTGGGCAGCCTCCGGAGAGCGGGCGTAATTGACGGCCACGGTCATGCCTGCCTGCGCTAATTCCAAAGCGATAGCTCTACCAATGCCGCGAGAAGCTCCGGTGACTAAGGCAACTGGTTTTGTCATCAGAATTCTCCTGTAGGGATAGCGGCAACCTTCAGGCCCTATTCTCTCACCAGACTGAAGAGTTAACTTGTTTGGATCTGCATCATCAATTGCTTTCGGTTGCGGATGCCCGTAGTTGCCCCCAGCGCTTGGACCGCTAAGGCTCCTGCTCCATGCCCCCAGGTCACCGCTTCCGGAATCGTTTTGTCTGCCACCAAAGCTGCGATAAAACCTGCACAGAAGGCATCGCCTGCGCCTGTGGTATCGACCACTTTGTTATGGGGAAGGGGGCAGGCCGGGATCAAGCCTTCTTGGGTGCCGTAGGAAAGATAAGCTCCTTCCCTCCCCAACTTGACGACCACAATCGGGACGCCGATCTTGCGAAGACTGCGGGCAATGGCTTGAGGCGTCGATTGTCCAGTGAGTGCTTGCGCTTCATCAAGGCTGGGTAAGAAAAAATCCACATAGGGCAGAGCCGCTATGATTGCCTCCCAATTTTTGTCATGGGTCCACACGGTGTCCATCGTGACAACGATTTCCTGGTTTTTAAGTTCCATGCAATATAGTTTGAGGTCTTCACCCAAAAGGTTTTTGAGGGAGTAGATACCCCCAAAATGCATTATTTGAACATCTTTTAGATCCAAGAGAGACAGGTCATCTTTATTCAGCGCATTGCCTACGGCAGAGGTGCGGATAAGGCTATACTCTCCCCCAGTGCGTACCGTGAGCAGAGATGCTTTGGTCTGGAGCGTATCGTCTAAAATTAAATTCTCAACATCGATCCCTTCTTGGTCCAATTGGTTGAGGAGAAAACGGCCTAAACGGTCATTGCCAATCCGCCCCAAAAAGTGAGTGTCTATTCCTAGCCGAGCCAGCAGAATGGCTGTGTTTACCCCACAGCCACCAGGAAAAATCTGGATGTCCTCTACTAGAGCGGATTTTCCGGGTAAAGGTAGCTGGTTTAGAGGATGAACCAACACATCAATGAGGGCTCCTCCGGTGCAAGCAACGTGCATGGTCTTTGCATAAAGATTCTCTCTAGAATAATTCCTTGGGGACTTTACTGTGACTTTACATATAGCTCGAACGTTTCTGCTCTATAAACGTCCATAATCTATAAGGGCCTGGATTATCTATTTTTTTATGAATACTGTACTTGCTATTGCCTCTTGTTTGGAATCGTCTCTACACCGGATTACGGCGGGCTTGAAACTGCCCTTAGCCCCCGGAGTGATTCGTATCGTGCAATCAGGCTATGCCCTGCTTTCCCATCCCTATCCACATGCCCAAGGGAAAGGGACACCTATGCCCTTAGGCATTTTAGGAGCAGAGATGGCCTTTGGTTATGAGCCTATGCACATCACCGCCTATGCCCTAGATGATTTTGAATTTTGGCAAGTTCCACGGGGCAATCTTAGAGACACAGACTGTAGCCAGCAGATAGCCCACGCCTTACTCCGTAGAGCAGGATGGGACCATAGAATGATCTGTTTACTGCAATATCCTCTGGCCAGTCAGCGTTTGATGGGGCTCTTGCTGCTGTTAGGAGATTTTTACGGCAAGCCTGATGGAGCTACGATTCAGGTGTTTCCAAAACTTACCCACCGTGTCCTTGCGCAATTGATCGGCCATAGCCGCACGGCAGTGACCCGTTTGTTGGGCCGTTTATCGGGACAGGGGCTGATAGAAGTGCGTGAAGGATCTATTTATTTACTGAACCCAGCCCTTCTGAGATGGATGGTTCAGGGAGAAAATGGAACGCTAAAAGAAGTGGGAGGTTCTGTCACCCCACTATAATGAGTGCGGATAATGGCAGGGAGTTGGCCGGAATTTGCCTGCTCCGGGAGCATAAAGTTGATGCACACAACCAAATTTATATTCATCACCGGCGGAGTGGTTTCCTCTATTGGTAAAGGGATTGTCGCTGCTAGCCTTGGGCGCTTACTCAAATCTCGTAACTATTCAGTCTCTATTCTCAAGCTAGATCCATACATCAACGTAGACCCTGGGACGATGAGTCCTTTTCAGCATGGGGAAGTGTTTGTTACGGATGATGGGGCAGAGACAGACTTGGATTTGGGGCACTATGAGCGTTTCACGGATACCCCTACTTCTAAGCTGAATAGTGTTACAACCGGAGCTATCTATCAGGCAGTTCTGAATAAAGAACGGAGGGGCGATTACCACGGGGGTACCGTTCAGGTTATTCCCCACATCACCAATGAAATTAAAGACCGAATTCATCGTGTTGCCCGCAATACCCAGCCCGACGTGGTCTTGGTGGAAATTGGAGGCACGGTGGGAGATATCGAATCGTTACCGTTCTTGGAAGCAATCCGTCAATTCCGTAAGGATGTTGGTCGTAACAATGTCCTCTATGTCCATGTCACGCTGGTTCCCCATATCACCGCAGCCGGTGAGATGAAGACCAAACCTACTCAGCACTCGGTCAAAGAGCTGCGGTCGATTGGTATTCAGCCCGATGTCTTAGTCTGTCGTTCAGACCGTTTCTTGCCAGAAGGCCTCAAAGAGAAAATTTCTAATTTCTGCGATGTATCTCCTGCCTGCGTAATCGCTTGTGAAGATGCTCCTTCTATTTATGAAGTCCCGATTCGCCTAGAACAGCAAGGCCTGGCCATTCAAGCGATTGAGCTTTTGGGCTTAGAGCAGCGCACCCCAGATTTGAGCGGTTGGAAGCAACTTTTAGAACGGATGTATCATCCTACCCACCGCGTTACGGTCGGGATTGTCGGTAAGTATGTCCAACTTTCGGATGCCTATATCTCGGTGGTCGAAGCCTTACGCCATGCCTCTATTGCTTTAGATTGTGAAGTGGCTCTGCGTTGGATCAATGCAGAAGATATGGATGCGGCTGATGCTTCTTCTTTCCTAGAAGGACTGGATGGTATTGTCGTGCCTGGTGGATTTGGCATTCGAGGGATCGATGGCAAGATCAGCGCTATCCGCTATGCGCGGGAACAGAACGTCCCTTTCCTTGGACTTTGTTTGGGGATGCAGTGTGCCGTCATTGAATGGGCCCGCAACGTCGCCCATTTACCGCAAGCCCATTCAACAGAATTTGATCCTAGTTCGCCCCATCCTGTGATCTCTCTCTTGCCGGAACAGCAAGATGTCATGGACCTTGGCGGTACCATGCGTTTGGGACTGTGGCCTTGCCGCATTGCTCCTGATAGTTTGACCCGTAGTCTTTATCACGAAGCTTTGACCTATGAACGTCATCGCCACCGTTATGAATTCAACAATCACTACCGCCAACAATTCACAGCCGATGGCTACAGTATTGCAGGGGCTTCGCTGGATGGTCGTTTGGTAGAAATTATCGAACGTCCAGACCATCCGTTCTTTATCGCTACCCAATTCCACCCAGAGTTCCGTTCCCGTCCCGGTGAGCCCCATCCGCTGTTTTATGGATTTGTGCAGTCTGCCTTAAAACGAAGCCAAGCTCAAAAAGGCCAGGTTGAAGCTGCTCCTGCTGCCGTTGCTCAATAGAGACCTCTCCCCTAGCCCCTCTCCGCACGCAGAGAGGGGGACTGAACAGGGGTTTGCTTTCCCCAGGGTGGTAGTCGATTTAGGCAGGAAGTCTAATCCTGAGCATTTCGTTGCCGCCCCGTTGAATTTCATAGTCTACTTTGGTAATTTCTGAAAAGTAGCCTTGCTGGTCCAGCCCTCTGCGCAGGTCGTCTAGATAGGGTGAGCGCTCTAATCCTAGAGTGAGTAGGGGAAAAATCCTAAGCTCATGCGAATATTCCAGTAACTTTAAAATTGCCTGTTGATGGAAGTCATAGCTTAACTGTTCTGAATAGAGAAATAAAAAGTGTGAGCACAAGACTAAATCGTAGCGTCTTTCCGTTGGCAAATCGGGTAATGCTCCTGCCACGTAGCGGTGTTCTGCTTTGCCTCTTTCATAATCTGCGAGAAAGAGAGCTAGAGATTTCTCGCGGTTACGGCGCAAATCTTCAGGAGATTTATGATAGCTCCAGACCCAATCTTTGGGAGTGTTTCTAACTTGTTCAATAATATTGTCAACGCATGCATCAAATCGCTTTTGAATCTCCTGACCTGAGAATTCGTAGATGGGGTCGATAGAAGTGACGGCATGACCGAGTTGAGCCATCTCTGCATTAAAGCTTGCGGGACCTCCAGCAATATCTAAGATTTCACGTTCCATATCGTCAGGAGAGAGTTGGAACATTCGTTGGTATTCGGTGAGCGATCGGCCAAAGGGGACGATGTTATCCAGCTTCACTACCATGAAAGTTATTGGCTCCAGAAGAACCTAGAGGACCCTCATACGCATGATTTTCCATTGGTCCTTTTGTTTAACTAGCGTATAGGTCGCTTTATAGGGCTTGCTATAAGAACGGGCTGCATTCTTCTTGCCTCCAACCAGGTATTCTGCGTTTTCAGAAACTTCAGCCGTCACATCTACTTTTGTGGGGCCTTTCGGATCTACCTTGGAGACTTTTAGATCCTTAAGCGTGTAGTTCCATTGGGTCTTGGCAGACATCCCACTGGCTCGGCTCTTCCATCGAGATAATTCTGGTTCTGCTAAGACTTCTGCCAGACCAGCGAGATTGCGCTCGGATCCCAGGGCGTCAGCCTTCCGCTTTTGCCAATCGGTAAGCACTTGCCCCGCTATCTCAGGCGTTACTTGAGCGGACGTAGCTGCTGTTGTTGTCGCCACTGGTTTAGGAGGAGTTGGCGTGGTAGGTTCTGTCGCTGCAGGTAGTTCTGCCACGGGCTGTTCTGGTTGGAGCGGCTGAGCGTCTGGTGTCGTGATCGGTTGTGGTGCAGCAGGATTGACAGGTTCGGAAGGTTCTGGTGTGCTTATTGGTGCGGTCGTTGTCGTTGCAGTCGGTTCAACAACGGCTGTCCTTGAGGTAGTACTTGTGCTATTTCGATAGATTAGAAAGCCGCTACCAACTAAGACGGTCATCACCGCTGCAGCCCAGCCCAGTTGTCTCACTCCATCGGGACTAATCGCAGTTCCTCTGCGTCTGCGTTTTTCATCCTGTGGCAAAGTTTGGCGGAGAGCAACCTTCTTTGGAGCACTAGATTTGTCGCGCTGGGCTACGGTGAGGTTATCCCGGACGGGAGGCCTTGAGGGCAAACTGCTTTGGTTCACCTCAATAGGATTGAGTGAATAAGCATCTTTTTGGCCGTTATCATCGCCAGCTAGATTTTCCAAGTAAGTTTGTACTCCTGAATGAGCAAAGTAAGCTTTTAACGAATGTGCTTCTTTTTCTTCAGAACTCTTGAGGTCTCGGATCTGTCTGGTTAAGGTCCCTAGCCATTCTTCCGCATACTGGCAAAGACCAGGCAAAAGATCGGGAGAGCCCTCAGAACGCTGTTTGATAATATCAAGAATGCCCGTTTCTTTGCTGTGTTTTAGCGCTCTTTCTGCTTCTTCTGCTTGGCCTAGCAGTAAGGCACAGACCGCCAACTCGACATGGACATCCCGACGCTGATTCAGGCGTATAAAATAGCCTCTTGCTT
>CASBPW010000325.1 GCA_949127685.1 Candidatus Sivonenia alaskensis PMM_0068
GACGGGACCTATTGCCTTGGCTGAGGTCCAAGCCTATGTCTATGCGGCCAAAATGCGCATGAGTGAGGTTGCCCGTTTGAGAAAGCGGATTGACTTGGCGGATCGCTGGCAAGAGCAAGCGAGAGAGCTAAAGATTCGTTTTAATCGCGACTTTTGGATGGAAGACCAAGATTATTGTGCGCTGGCATTGGATGGAGAAGGCCGGCAGGTGGACAGCATTAGCTCCAATCCCGGTCACTGTCTGAATCTGGGCATCTTGGATGATGAAAAAGCGCACAGTGTTGCCGAACGGCTACGGGCTACGGATATGTTCAACGGCTGGGGGATTCGCACCTTGAGTAGTCTTTCTCCTGCCTACAACCCGATGGGTTATCACGTAGGATCTATCTGGCCCCATGATAATGCTTTGATTGCCATGGGTTTGCGTTCTTTGGGCATGACGGACCAAGCGCTTGAACTTTCTAAAAGCCTGTTTGATATGACCTTGTATCAGCCGTATAAGCGTCCTCCAGAGCTTTTCTGCGGTTATGGCCGCACGGATGATAGTGCCCCTGTTCAGTATCCTGTAGCTTGTTCTCCTCAGGCATGGGCCACGGGGAGTATTTTCCAACTCCTCCAAATGATGGCGAACCTGGTACCGGATGCACCCAGTAATTGTTTGCGGATTATTGATCCAGCCCTCCCAGAATCGATTAGCCGCCTTTCTTTCCAGAATCTGCGGGTAGGATCTACTTTGGTTGACCTGGAATTCGAGCGTTCCGGCAATACTACGGCGTGTCGGGTGGCTAGGAAGCGTGGAAATCTTCGAGTTGTCATAGAAGCCTAAGAAGGGTTTGCCTTTTTGTCTCAAAGTTTGGTACCCTTATCACTTGTGCTCTAAAGACGCAATCCATAGGGTCCCAATGAGCAGCACGGCGTTAAGCTCGTGCAATTCGCAGGAGAATGCAGCGCATGTCAGCAGTAGAGAAGACCGTACTTACAACGGAAAAAACGGTCGTTAAAGATTGGTATGTAATCGATGCGGAAGGGCAACGCCTAGGCCGTTTGGCTACCGTGGCGGCAAATCTTTTGCGCGGGAAGCATAAGCCCACCTTCGCGAACGATGTGGACGCGGGAGATTTCGTAATCGTGGTCAATGCCGACAAGGTTGTGGTCACGGGCAAGAAAATCGATCAAAAGGTCTACTATCGGCACTCCGGTAGACCTGGCGGCATGAAGATGGAGACTTTCCGGAACTTACAACGTCGCTTACCCGAAAGAATTGTGGAAAAAGCGATCAAGGGCATGATTCCCCACACTCGTCTAGGGCGCCAGCAGTATACCAAGCTGAAAGTGTATAAAGGGGCAGAGCATCCCCACCAGGCCCAACAGCCTAAATCCTATGCTTTGAATACAACCGGAGAAAATTCATGAGTGGCCCTGTGTACTACTGGGGAACGGGACGGCGCAAGAACTCAATCGCCCGTGTTCGTTTGACGCCCGGCGAAGGAAATATCACGATCAATGATCGGACTGGCACTGATTATCTCAATACTAGTAGAAGACTTTTGATGGCAGTTCGCCAGCCTTTAGAAACCCTAGGCTTGGAAAATCAGTACGATTTGCTCGTCAATGCTCATGGGGGTGGCCTTTCGGGTCAAGCTGGAGCTATCCGTCAGGGTGTGGCTCGTGCGCTATGCGAATTAAGTCCAGAAAATCATAAGCCCCTCAAAGTAGAAGGCTACCTGACTCGAGATGCTAGAACAGTAGAACGGAAGAAATACGGTCTCAAAAAAGCCCGCAAAGCTTCTCAGTTCTCCAAGCGTTAATTCGTTTACTCAGTTTATTGAGTTTGCTCAACTCATTTAGGTTACAAAGCGCCATGCCGAAGCAAGACATTCATCCTGCCTACGAAGAGACCACGATTGTTTGTGGCTGTGGGACCCAATACAAGACCCGTTCTACCCGCAAGACTGCATCCGGGACCATTCAGACGGAAATTTGCTCTGCCTGCCATCCCTTTTTCACAGGTCAACAAAAGCTTGTGGACACGGAAGGACGGGTTGACCGCTTCCTGAAGAAGTACAGCATGAAGTCCAAGTAAGACCCTCTTGTTGGATTAGCTATCAAGACGCTCCTGGGTAACTGGGGGCGTTGCTTCATTAGGAGCATGCTAGGCTGTTCTGATTCACACATAGTTCCTGGTTTTGTGTGGCCGTTGGCTGAACTATTCGCAGAGCTAGAGTTTCGAATGGTCATTAAATGCTCTGATCTCTTCTGCGCCATGACTAAATGAACGGATAATAGGCAGATAATTGAAAGCTTGTACGATGACTACCTCAATCCGCGAACAGTTACATCCCCTGCTCCAGCGTCTGGCTGAAGCTATTGAGGCCCAGTGGCAGAAGCACTTGGATTTGGAACCCTATTTCTTGCCAGACGACTTAGGGTACGTGGAAGGACGGTTAGAAGGTGAAAAACTGATTATTCAGAACCGCTGCTACCAGACGCGGGCTTTTCGCAAGCTTCATCTGGAATTGGCGCGGGTCGGCAACAATTTGGACATTCTGCACTGTGTGATGTTTCCCCGTCCTGAGTATGCTTTACCGATGTTCGGAACTGATTTGGTTGGAGGACGTGGGCAAATCAGTGCAGCGATTGTGGATCTGTCGCCCGTAGTTGGTCTACCGGATTCCTATGACAAAGCGATGAGTGCCGCAATAAAGGCAACACATTTTAAGCAGCTGCGGGAACTCCCAACCTGGGGAAATATTTTCTCTAAACATTGCCTATTTATTCGTCCAGAAAATGCTCAGGAAGAAGATGATTTTTTGACTGTGACCACGGCCTATCTAGAGCATCACTGTAAACAAGCACAACAACTTCAGCCCAATCCTGAAGCAGCCTCTGAAATTTTGGCAGGTCAAACGAATTACTGTACCCAACAACAGCTGAATGACAAAACTCGTCGGGTACTACAAAAAGCCTTTGGCGATGCTTGGGCAGAGCGGTATATGAACACCGTATTGTTCGATCTGCCTGCCGAAGATGCCACCAACAAGCATTAACCGAAGAGGGCAGAGAGAACTTCCCCTAATCAAACGGAGGACTCAAATACCTAGATAATGGGAAAGACCTTGTGGTTTTTTGATGATGAACAGTCCTGTTGATGGTCTTTCGGTAGCGTTACCTTCCAAAGGGGCACTGTACGAAGCGACGATGTCCTTGCTCAAGAATTGTGGCTTGCCGCCCAAGAGCAAAGGGGAGCGTAGTTATGAGAGTTCCATCAAAACGCTGCCGGGTTCTAGGATTCTCTATCAGAGAGCCACAGAGATTCCGGCCAAGGTCAACGAAGGAACGGTCGATGTCGGAATTACAGGCTTAGACCTGGTGACGGAATTAGGGTGGGGGACGCGTACGGAAGACCGGAGACTGTCCAATCTTTCGGTGGTCCTCGAAGACTTGGGCTATGGTTCTGCTGACCTGGTACTGGCGGTACCAAACGAATGGATTGATATCACTTCCATCGGCGACTTGGCAGATTTAGCCCTCCAGTGGCGTTCAGAAGGTCATACCATGCGGATTGCCACCAAGTTTCTCTATCTGACCAGCGACTTTCTGGACCGTCGGGGCATCAATCACTTTATGCTCATTCCCTCAGAAGGGGCTACAGAAATTACGCCTAAGTTGGGCCTTGCTGACCTGATTAGTGACAATATGACCACAGGTTCTACACTCGCTGCCAATAATCTCAGGCCCCTATCCCCTGCGATTTTCCGTTCCCAGGCTTGCTTGGTCGTGAACCGCGATATTGCACCCCATAAACTAGAACAACTTCAGACCTTTATTGATCTGATTGAAAGTCATCTCAGAGCCCAGTCCTACTATCTCGTGGTGGCGAATATCGATGGCACTCTCAGGCCTCAAGGGGTAGAACCCACCGAATGGGTTTATCGTCAACTGGCGACCACGACGACCCGAGGCATGACCCTTTCTGAAGCCTATGGCTCCCACACTCCAGGGAATGCGAGTTTGCCCGATGGCTCTCTCGGAAATCGGTTGAGCGTAGTTGTACCGGACCGGGAACTGTATGCTACCGTGCAGCGTATCCGTAAAATGCAAGGCCGGGACATGGCCGTTTTCCCCATGAAATACTTCTTTGAGACAGAAGCTTTGGGTTATGCTCGGTTTATAGCCTCGCTCCCCCCTACGGCCAAAGCCCTCAATCCAGCGGTCTAGGAGGATTTTTGCGTGAAATTGTTGAAGGTATTGCCCAAAAATAAAGATATACAGCTTTTAAAGAGGCTATTACCTTTCGCTAAAAAAGAGTGGAAAACCTTTGCGCTGGCTTTAGCCCTGTTGCCGTTCCTCTCTTCTGCTTCTGCGGTTCAGCCCTTACTGGTTCAAAAAGCGATTGATGGACCCATCGCTACAGGGAACCTAGATGGTTTACATCAGTATGTTTGGCTCTTAGCTATTTCCCTATTGGTGCAAATCGTATTCCAAAGCGTACAAGGCTTTCTGGTCCAGAAAGCTGGACAGAGAATGACTGCCTCGATCCGTCAAAATTTGTTTAATCACGTTTTGTCGTTGTCTTCCAATTACTTTAGTAAGATGCCTGTGGGTAAGTTGATTACCCGTTTGACCAGTGATGTAGAAGCCTTAGGCGATGTTTTTTCTACGGGAGCGGTGGGTGTCATTAGTGACTTCTTTTCGATCCTGGTTGTTTTGGGTTTTATGGCAGCCCTAAATCCTTGGCTGGCGCTTATTCTCTTTATCTGGCTCATACCGATTACAGCAATGGTCCTCTATTTCCAGAAACGATACCGAGCAGCAACCTATAGAAGTAGAGAGGAATTGTCTTCTCTAAATGCTGTCCTCCAAGAGAACATCTTGGGTATCAATGTAGTTCAACTATTCCGTCGTGAAAAACGCAACAACGAAAACTATGGTCAAGTGAATAATCGCTATATTAAAGCACTTGATGAAACCATTCTTTTTGATAGCTCTATTTCTGCCATCATGGAATGGGCTGGATTGGTAGGTATTGCTCTTTTACTATGGTTTGGAGGTATTAAGGCACTAGACAATTCTATTACGTTTGGAGTGCTTGTGGCATTTATTCAATACGCTCAGCGCTTATTTAATCCAATTCGTCAAATCACCGAAAAGTTCACCGTATTTCAGTCTGGTTTTACTTCCATAGAGCGATTAAGTGCCATTTTAGATGAGCCAATTGAAATTAAAGACCCAGAAAATCCGCAGCACTTACCCTTATCTGAAGCTAAAGGTGAAATCACCTTTGAGCATGTCTCCCTCGCCTACAAGGAGGATGAAACCGTCCTCAAGGATTTGAATTTTACGATTAAACCTGGAGAAAAAGTTGCGCTTGTCGGTCCAACGGGAGCGGGGAAAAGTTCGATTATTCGTCTTCTTTCTCGGTTATATGAACCTAGCGAGGGCCGAATTTTAATCGATGGCGTGGATATCACCCAAGTGACCCAAGCGGAATTGCGTAACTATGTGGGCGTAATTTTACAGGATGGGTTCTTATTCTCTGGAGATGTCGCTTCTAATATTGCACTGGGCGATGAGTATTCACAGGAAAAAATTGAAGATGCCGCCCGCCGGATGAATGTGGATAGTTTTATTCAACGGCTACCCCAAGGCTATCAAACCGAAATCAGAGAACGGGGAAATAACCTTTCCTCTGGCCAAAAGCAACTATTAGCTTTTGCCCGAGCCGCCGTTCGTTATCCTCCAATTCTGGTGTTGGATGAAGCGACAGCCAGTCTTGATGTCAGGACAGAAGCCCAAGTACAAGAGGCTTTAGACCGATTATTGGAAGGACGAACAGCAATTATCATTGCCCATCGTTTAACTACGATTCGCAATGTGGACCGCATCTTAGTGCTGAAGCGCGGTGAACTGGTGGAAGAGGGCAACCATGATCAGTTAATGCAACAAAATGGACTTTACGCGAGTTTATATCGCCTTCAAATGCTTGCTGCATAACCCCTCTGCCTCCGGCATCTCCCCTTGAAGGGAAGACTGGGAAGACTGCTACTTATTGCTCAAGTATTCCAAGTATTCTTTTCAGAAGGAGATGATATTTTGCCTGGTTCTTAACTATTTTCATTGGTTCTATGAATCTGCTTTTATACCAATTTGATAAATGTTTCTAACAGATTAACTCCACTGTTCGACTAGATTTCGACGTTGCTCAGCCGAACCGCTCACGGTGCAGTCGTTCGGAGGAGATTATCAAAGCCTCCCTTGGCAAGGGAAGGATGGGAGGGGTCTGGTTCATAGGGTTTAAAAAGTAAATTGGTGTTAACGGCTGGACCCATAATATCCACTCAATATGCACACAAAAAATTTAGTGACCTTCTGACTTTTTAAAGCCTTATATTGAGATGGTTACTTCGGACAGATTAGGTGATTGTGGATCAAGATACCCTTGTCCAAAAACTCGAATCCATCACCGGAGCCGCACATGTTTTTGCCTATCCAAGTCTAGAAACCTCTTGGCAAGCAAAGATTAGGCAAGCGGTTACACCCCAATCTGCCCTGGCCTGTATGGTTTCTCCGAATAGCCAGGAAGACCTGGCTGAAGTCATGGCTTGTGCCCATCATCAAAAATGGCGGATGTTGCTGGCGGGGCAAGGAAGCAAACTGGGCTGGGGTGGATTGGTCAAAGAACCTCAGGTCTTGATCAGTAGTCAGTGTCTAGACCGCTTGATTGATCACGCGGTAGGAGATCTAACGGTCACCGTAGAAGCAGGAATGCCGTTTGCAAAGTTGCAAGCAATTTTGGCGAAAGAGAGACAATTCTTGCCCCTTGACCCAACCTATTGCCATCGGGCGACCCTTGGAGGCATTATTGCTACGGCGGACACCGGTTCCTTGCGCCAGCGTTTTGGGGGCGTTCGCGACTTATTACTCGGTATTTCGTTCAGCCGGGCCGACGGTCACATGGCAAAGGCGGGTGGTCGCGTCGTCAAGAATGTCGCCGGCTATGACCTGATGAAACTCTTCACTGGAGCCTATGGCACTCTGGGGTTTATCACCCAAATGACCCTGCGCCTGTATCCTCTGCCAGAAAATTCCCAAACGCTGCTGGTGACGGGAAATATTTCAAAGATCACGCAGGCTAGAGAAATTCTGTTTCGCTCTGTGCTTACCCCAACGGCCGCAGATCTTCTTTCACCAAACCTTTCGGCCCTCCTTGGAGTTGAACAAACCCCGGGTATGGTGATTCGCTTTCAGGGGCAAGCAGCGAGTGTGCAAGAGCAATCTCGTCAATGGCAATCGATCACCCAAGAATTGAAATTATCGACCACTTCCTACGTTGACCAAGAGGAAGTTCTCCTTTGGAAAAGACTACAGGAGGTCCGAGAACTCCAAGATCCGGCAGTAACATGCAAGATAGGGGTATTGCCTGCTGATGGCGTAGAAGCTCTAGCCATGCTAGAAACCATTGCTAAACAACACAATTTATCCGTGCTAAACACTATGGGTATCCTTCACGCGGGCAGTGGACTTGGGGTGATCCGTTGGCAAAGTTCACCAGAAGATAACCTTTGTCAGGCGCTTGTAGAATTCAGAACGTATTGTCAAGCAAGGCAGGGATTTCTGAGCATTTTAGAAGCACCGGTTGAACTTAAGCAAAAAATAGATGTTTGGGGCTATAGCTCCAATTCATTGGGCCTCATGCGTTCTATAAAAAATCAGTTTGATCCAGGAAAATTACTCAATCCCAACCGCTTTGTAGGGGATATTTAGTGGAAACCAAAGTTCAAGGATTTGATACAGACCACCCCCCAGACCCCAAGCTGATTAGTTCTTGTGTGCACTGTGGATTTTGTCTATCGACCTGTCCTAGCTATCGGGTTTTGGGGACTGAGATGGATTCGCCGAGAGGACGTATCTATCTTATGGATCAAATTAACAAAGGGGAAATGCCCCTTTCTGCCACTTCAAGTCAACATTTTGATTCTTGTTTGGGCTGCTTGGCTTGTGTCTCCACCTGTCCTTCTGGCGTCCAGTATGACCAACTGATTTCTGCCACCCGTCCGCAAGTAGAGCGCAACTATCCTCGGAGTTGGCAAGACCGAGTCCTCCGGAAGCTGATGTTTAGCCTCTTGCCCTATCCGAAAAGGCTGCGGTTTTTAATGGCCCCGATGATTCCCTATCAGAAACTGGGGCTACAAAAGCTGATCCGCTCAACGGGAGCGTTTAGGAAAGTATTTCCTCGCCTTGCCAGTATGGAGTCGATTCTGCCAGAAATTCCGATCAGTGCTTTTCGGGATAGTTTGCCTGCTTTAACGCCAGCCCAAGGGGAACAGCGCTATCGCGTAGGCATGATTTTAGGGTGTATTCAAAGACTTTTATTCTCCGGTATCAATGAGGCAACCGTCAGAGTTTTAACCGCGAATGGTTGTGAAGTCGTCATTCCCCAAAGTCAGGGATGCTGTGCCGCCTTACCCCATCATCAGGGACAGGAAGAGCAAGCTAAAGAGATGGCTCGCCAGATGATTGATAGCTTTGAAAATAGCAGCGTAGATTTCATTATTATCAATGCTGCGGGTTGTGGTCATACCCTCAAAGAATATGGTCATATTTTGCAAGATGACCCGAATTATCGAGACAAAGCCAAGCAATTTTCCAGCCGAGTTCGAGATGTCCAAGAGTTTCTCCACGATGTTGGACTGACTACGAAACTTTCCCCGCTTACAGAGCAGTCTTTGACCGTGGTCTATCAGGACGCCTGTCATTTATTGCATGGGCAAAAAATCAGTCTTCAGCCCCGTAGGCTGCTCCAGAAAATCCCTGGCTTGCAGCTTAAAGAACCTGTAGATGCGGCTTTGTGTTGCGGCAGCGCTGGGGTGTACAACATCTTGCAACCGGAAATTGGCGATGAGCTGGGCCAGCAGAAAGTGACAAACCTGCTCAACACGGGAGCTGAACTAATTGCTTCTCCTAATCCAGGTTGTGGATTGCAAATTCGGAAGCATTTAGAAATCCAGGGTAAAAAAATACCGATTATGCATCCTATGGAGTTGCTGGATTATTCGATTCGAGGAATCAAGCTTGGGGGTGCAAAGTGACCTTTGGTTTCGATACTTTCGTAAAGTGATCTCCTGATTTCCCTAATTTAGCCAATTCTGTTCAGAAGCAGAGGTACGATAAAAAGCTAGCCCATGCAGCTTTAGGTATTTAGGTATGACTATGGCCAGCCAGACTTCTACGCCCGCCTTTTGTGAAGGGATTCAGTACTTCGGTAAGCCTCTCCCTGGTTTCGACCAATACGGCAAAGTCCCTGCGATTGCAGAGGGGAGCCATTGCATCACCGATCCGACCGATGATGCAGCCGTATTCCAAACTTTGTTGGCGGCAGATGCACTGCGTTACCTAACCCTGCAAATCACAGCCAGTAAGGCTTCAGGACATCCTGGGGGCTTTGCCAGTTCTGTAGAAGCCTATGCGGCCCTGGTAATGTTAGGCCACAAAAATATCCCGACGGAAGTTGGTCACCATGCCCCTGGTTTCTACAGTGCGATGTTCATGGACCGTTCTTTAGAAGATATGGGTATCCATACGGTCGCCCAGTTGCGCGAAGGCTACCGTGAGAGACATGGACTGCTTGGCCATCTGTCGGGCTATATTCCTGGGATTTTGGCTCCCGCAGGTCCTCTTGGACAGGGACAACACTTTGCCATGTCTGCAGCCCTTTTGCATCCTGGTAAGCTTTTTCCCTTCACGGTGGGCGATGGGGGCTTGGGTGAACCCTACATCATGAGTTCGATGATGCATTTCCACACCGCCTTTCCCAAAGTCACGAATTTCCTACCCGTTTTGGTTTGGAATGGCTACAGCCAGGAGCATCACAGCATGGTTTCCACCTTTGCTGATGAACAGATGATGGACTACTGGACCGGGAATAGCTTTGAAGAAGTGATTTTGGTGGACGCCAAAGATTTTGATGACCAAAAACAGCCCGGCCCCTTTGTAGACAGTACGATCTTTTCCTTTGAGCAGCGCATGGATTTTACCGAAGCGGTGCTGGTCGCTGCCGATGAAGCGGCTCGCTCTGCTCTCGACGGTAAGCTTACGGTCTTGATTATCAAGCAGCTCAAGGGGGCAGGCGTGCATGCACAGGGCGCTAAATCTCACAATCTCTATGCCCACCACACCCTAGAGAATGAAGATATTGTGGGAGCCCTCCAAGAACGGGCTTTGTCTCCTGAGGCATGGGAACTTGTCCGTACTAACTTGGAACGGGCAGGCGGAGGTCCAGCCGCTAAGACTGCCGTTACTGAATTTGTATTACCCCTAGAAGAGTTGGGACAACTGACGTTACAAGATTTTCCCGTAGGCGGGGAAGCAAAAGTTCCTACTACCGCGATGGGGGCCTTGGTGGTTCAAGTCGGCCAAAAAGATCCCAAATTCATCGTTTCTAATGCCGACGGGAATGAAGCTTCGGGACTGGCGAATATTAACCAAGGGCTGAAAATTATCCATCCAACCACAGACCCCCTCTATTTTCAGAGTCCCCAAGGTCAGGTTTATGAACCCTTGAGTGAAGATGCCTGTGCCGGTTTAGCGGTTGGACTGGCCTTGATGGGGAGCCGCACCCTCTGGTGTTCCTATGAATCTTTTGCCATCAATGGCCTTCCGATCTGGCAAACGGTGACGCAAGCGATGGCGGAATTGCGCCGTCCTACCCCTTCGACCATAACCCTATTTACGGCGGGAGCCTTAGAGCAAGGGCGTAACGGCTGGACCCACCAACGTCCTGAAATCGAAGCTTATTTTGCAGCGATGATGCGCAATGGCAATATTTTTCCGCTTTTCCCCACGGATGCAAACGGAATTCAGGCTGCCTACGAATGGGCCCTCACCACGAAAAATAAGGGTATTGTGATCACCACCAGTAAATCGCCGCTACCGATTCGTACCACCCTTGACCAAGCCCGTCAGGCGCTCAAGGATGGAGCCATCGTTCTTCAAGAGACTACGGGCACGAAAAAAGTGGTGTTTGCGGTGATTGGGGATATGTCTTTACTCCCTGTTTTTGAAGCAGCGAACCAGTTGGAAAGTCAGGGTATCGGGGTGAAGATTGTCTCTGTAGTCAATCCCCGCCGCCTCTATCGCCCCCATGATGTGGCTTGGGATACCTGTTCTGAGCCGGATGGAGATTTTCTGGGCGAGGCTGAATTCGAAGCTCTATTTGGGGCAGATGCCTTGATTGGCGTGACGGGAGGGGCGAGCGCGTCTCTTGAACCCGTCATGCTCAGGACTACCGCTCCTAGACGTGATACGTTTGCCTGGAAACGGGGAGAAACTACCGCGAGTCCTGCTCAACTGATGGAGTTTAATGGCATAAGCGCATCGGCGATTGCCAAACGAGCTACCCAACTGTTGGCTTAATCTGAAGAGATTAGGATGAGGGAAGCACTCAGAGGGAAGAACCATGGTGACAACTCTATCTGCGGACCAAAGCATTGCCTCTTGGTTGGGTGAAGAAGCAGAAAGCCTCCTCACCCACAAAGCTAAAATTCCTGCCAGCCTACTTCATTTACCCGGTCCCGATTGGATAGACCGAATTCACGCTATCAGTGATCGCCCTCCTCAAGTGCTCCGCAGCTTACAACAGCTCTATAGTCACGGGCGTTTGGCGAATACAGGTTATTTATCTATCCTGCCCGTAGACCAGGGCATTGAACATTCGGCAGGAGCTTCCTTTGCCCCGAATCCGATCTATTTCGATGGAGAAAATGTCCTCAAACTAGCGATAGAAGGAGGCTGTAATGCTGTCGCGACCACCTTGGGTGTATTGGGCAGTGTCAGCCGTAAATATGCCCATAAAATCCCCTTTATCCTGAAGCTGAATCACAACGAATTATTGAGCTATCCCAATCGCTATGACCAGATTATGTTCGCTTCGGTAGAGCAAGCCTGGAATATGGGAGCCGTGGCCGTGGGAGCAACGATTTACTTTGGTTCACCGGAGTCCACCCGTCAGATTCAAGAAGTAAGTCAAGCCTTCGCTCAAGCCCATAAGTTGGGCATGGCAACCGTTCTTTGGTGTTATTTGCGGAACAATATTTTCCAACAGGATAAGGACTATCACCTTGCCGCAGACCTGACTGGACAAGCCAACCATCTAGGCGTCACCCTTGAAGCCGACATCATCAAACAGAAATTGCCGGAAGTGAATGGTGGCTATGCAGCGGTCACGAAAGCCAGCGGTACAAGCTACGGCAAAACCAGTAGTCTGGTCTACGCTGAACTGACGACAGAGCACCCCATCGATCTCACGCGCTATCAACTCCTGAATTGCTATGCCGGTCGAGCTGGTTTGATTAATTCTGGGGGTGCTTCCAGTGAACATGATTTTGCGGAAGCTATCCGTACCGCTGTGATTAATAAACGAGCTGGAGGTTCGGGATTAATTTCTGGTCGTAAGACCTTCCAGCGTCCTTTCGATGAAGGAGTAGCCTTGTTTCATGCTATTCAGGATGTTTACTTATCTTCTGAGGTGACGATTGCTTGACACACTTGATAGTAATTAAATTGAGTATCCGTAGCCTGATGCTCTAGCTAGTGCTGGATCGATGGTGTCATCTTTACTCTTTAGCTTGGAGTTGGCTAAATATTAATTCTCTGACGACCTCACCAAACAGCGGAACGTGGGCTGCAAGTCCCTTAGTCAGACAATTCAGCACTCCAAGCACTTTCTGGATCTGCCGTTTTTCCAGTCCAGATA
>CASBPW010000326.1 GCA_949127685.1 Candidatus Sivonenia alaskensis PMM_0068
AAATAAAGATGCTCATAGCGCTCATCAGCTCTGAGTATGCGACAAATTTCTGGCCCATCTAGATCTGGAATATGCCAGTCACAGATAATCAGGTCTGGAGGCTCGGATTCAACAGACCCCATTAGGTCTATGCCGGATTCAAATTCTTGGATAATAAAGCCTTGGGCTTCGAGATGCTGAACCATAACAGCACGACTACTCTGATCGGAATCAGCGATTAAAATAGTAGGAGTGTGCATCGTAACGGACATCATAGTAAGAATATAGCTGCTAGTTAGTGTACATTTCTATGGCGACTATCAACGAACTTAGAGAAGAATTTAATTTTTTATAGTCAACCATTTATTATCTGCTCACATACTTTAGTTTTCTTCTTCGGAACCGTTACAATTATACCGATGAGGACATTTTATCTATGGACCGTCCCTTTGGGGAATGCATGACGAGGACATTAATCATAACAGGATTGGCGGGCGCTGGTAAAAGTACCGTCGTTCGTATCCTTGAGGACCTTGGATACTTTTGCATTGATAACTTCCTTCCGGGGTTAGTCAATCCTCTTCTTCAACTTACTCCGCGCACTCCATTGGCAGAAATTCCTGTAGCCCTGATCATTGACAGCCGTGGAGACCGATTCTCCAATAATAGGATTCCCAAAACTGGTGAACCTCTCGCAGATGATGTGCGTCGAGCCCTCCATAATTTCAAAGACCACGGCTATGAGCCCTATGTATTGTTTTTAGAGTGCAATACAGAAATTTTAGTCCGTCGTTATGCCCTGAGTCGACGTCCTCATCCTTATCCAGTCCATGAAGGGATGGAAAGAGCCATAGAACAAGAACGGAAAGTACTTGAACCTTTGCGCACGTTAGCCCATCAAATATGGGACACCAGTGATTGGACTCCGCAGAGGTTGCGGGCTGAAGTGGAGCAGATCGTCTCGGGGAAAGAACATAAGCCCATACTGGGCGTCAGTTTAATGAGCTTTGGGTATAAACATGGGCTACCCCGTGATGCGAATCTGGTCTTCGACATTCGCTTCTTGGCGAACCCTTATTACGACCCATTCTTACGGCCCTTAACGGGGCGGGACCAAGCGGTGCAAGATTTTGTATTTAGCCATCCTGAAAGCCAAGAGACTTATGCTCAGCTCTTGAGTTTAGTGACCCACTTTTTGTTAGCCTATGAACAAGAAAAACGAGGGCGCGTTACAGTGGCAGTGGGTTGTACAGGCGGTCAACACCGTTCTGTTTCATTTATTGAGAGATTAGCTGAAGATTTAGGACTAGATACTGGGCACGTTCTATCGGTATACCACCGAGACTGTGACCACAATCAGGCAACCCTCATAGGTTCATAAAAAGATGGCTGTGACTGATCTAAAATCGCGTACGCAAAAGATAGGCAAGTGGCTCTATCCAGGCATGCGAATCAAAAGATGGCTCTTTCTTTTTGGGATAGGGACTCTCTGCATCAGTATCGGTTTAGCGATTTGGATTGACCTCAGACCAGTGTTCTACACAGGATTATTTTTGGGCGGAGCCGTGCGCACCCTCGCCAAAGCTATCCCAAATGACATCAGCGGTCCGCTGGTCTTAATCAGTGGCCTAAGCCTTATGTTTTTGGGATTTCGCCAAGCAGTTTCTTCTATTACAGAAGTTCTGGGACCTGAAGACGAAGATCTGGTGGACCTGATGTTTGAGCGTAGACGCCTGACTCGTGGAGCCAAGATTGTAGTCATTGGCGGCGGTACTGGGCTTTCTACTTTGTTGCGAGGCCTCAAGGCATTCAGCTCCAATATTACGGCGGTAGTTACGGTTGCCGATGACGGAGGTTCTTCTGGGCGTTTGCGTAAGGAATTTGGGGTCTTGCCTCCCGGCGATATCCGGAATTGTCTTGCCGCTCTAGCAGACGAAGAAAAATTGATCACAGAACTCTTTCAATACCGCTTTACCAGCGGGGAAGGATTGACTGGGCATAGCTTTGGCAATCTATTTTTAACGGCTATGGCAGATGTCACGGGAGACTTGGAGAAAGGGATTGAAGCGAGTGCCCGAGTCCTGGCTATCCGGGGGAGGGTTTTGCCCGCCACTTTGGAGGATGTGCGACTCTGGGCTGAATTTGAAGATGGCCGTCGCGTAGAAGGCGAGTCCAATATTCCGAAAGCCGCAGGCAAAATTACCCGGGTAGGATGTATTCCTGAATCTCCAAAAGCTCTGCCCGAAGTTATAAGAGCGCTTCGAGAAGCAGACCTGATCATTATTGGTCCCGGTTCTTTGTACACCAGTGTGATCCCTAACCTTCTGGTCCCTGAGATTTCTGCAGCGATTGCCGCCAGTGATGCTCAGAGAATTTACATCTGCAACATCATGACCCAGCAAGGAGAAACCGATAACTTTAGTGTGGCTGACCATGTCCAAGCCATTGAAAAGACTGTCGGTTACCGCATTTTCGATACGGTCCTCATGCAGAAAGATAATCCCAGAATTTATCTGGACAAGTACCGCCAGGAAGGTTCCCAACCCGTTCGCATCGATCGAGAGCGTCTGGCTCTGATGGGGATTCAGCTCGTCTTGGCCCATGTCCTCGAAGAGAACCACGAGAAAGCAACCATCCGCCATAACTCTCGTCGTTTAGCAAGGGCCGCCGTGCAGTGGTATCTGCGCAAGATACGGGCCGTCAAACAGGCTTCGTAACTCTGAATGTTTAAAAAAATCTGGAGCCGTTGACGAGGATTGAACTCGTGACCTCACCCTTACCAAGGGTGTGCTCTACCACTGAGCTACAACGGCACACACAAGTGCTGAGCATAGTATAAGTTGTCCCGAAATACCAGAGCATTAAAACAAATTAGGACTCTATGACCCCGGTTCTTTTTGTCGGTTTAGGAAATCCAGGTCCGGAATACGACCAGACACGCCACAATATCGGCTATATGGCCCTAGACCACTTAGCAAAATCTTGGTCCATTGCCTGGAAAGAAGAACGCAAATTTCAAGGCTGGTTTGGCTCTGGAAACCACAAAGGTCATCGCGTCCATTTCCTGAAGCCTACTACCTATATGAATAACTCCGGTCAAGCGGTGAGAGCCGTATGTGACTGGTTTAAATTAGAACCCTCTCAAGTCTTAGTCCTTTACGATGAACTGGCCTTGCCTGCTGGACGTCTACGCTTACGGGCTCAAGGGTCTGCGGGAGGACACAATGGCGTCAAATCCCTTATCCAGCATCTTGGGACTCAGGATTTTCCACGCCTCCGTATAGGGATCGACAGCGCCCGAGATAGCAGCCAAAGCGTGGGCTATGTCTTAGGTCGTTTTTCTCAGGCACAGCGGGCCTTGCTTCCGGCTACCTTAGATGCAGTAGAAGCTTGCATAGACACCATTTTCAAAGAAAATTTTGCCAAGGCCATGAGCATTTATAATGCTTGGTCTGCTGAGTGAGTTGCGGTAGGATGCACTGACTGAATAACTTTACGGGAGCGCATCACTTGTTTTTCTCCGCCCAACTCCATCATCATATCCAGGAAGCCAAAGCTCATGGCCTGACCGGCCTTCAAAATGAGGTTGTCCATACGGCAGCCCCCTATATTGTCCGGGCTACCCTCATTCTGGGAGATCAGACCTTTCAAGCCCACGGCCAACAGGATGATCTTATGGCCGCTGAGAATATGGCGATGGAACGCGTGTTCGCCCTCGCCGGGCTAGCAAGAGAGGGAGAAGTAGGCGGTGAACCTCTGGTGACTGTTTCTTCTTCAGTGCCAAACGTGACGCCGATTAGGCTGATGGGACGTGTCGAGCCCATAGAGCAACCCCGCGACGCTCATGAACCGATTCAGCTTACTCAAACTGTTGAAACCCGTGAGTCCGAGCTAGACTTCGACCTTCCGGGTCCAGAGGAAGAAGAATTTTCTCCTACTCCCTTACCTCCTTTAGATGAACCAGACTTTTTTTCAGGCGGTGCAGAAGAATCAGGGGATACGGAACTCCCTTCGGCTTTACACGACCAACTGCTCGAACAACTGATGGAGCAAACAACGCAGGAAATTCGACGCATTGGCATGAACAATAATCTGGGTAGAACGCACTTGAAAAACAGTTATGGCAAGCTCACCCGTCAGGAATTAACCCTCGCCGAACTAAAATCTTTCCTGAGCTACCTCAAAAGCCAACCCAGTAAAAAGTAGCACAGGCTCTCTAGAAACTGATCCCCTGATCTGCTTCTCTGGGCTATCTGGGTCTTATAGCATCAAGGTTGTTGATTAATGTTAGAAGTATCTAACCTTTCTATTGGACTGATATAAAATTGGTGTACATATAGACGTGGTCGTTTATGGCCGTCAAAAAGCAATTTTCTAGTTTTGAAGAGATGCTGCAAGGCTCGGAAACTCCTCTTTTAGTTGATTTTTATGCCCCCTGGTGCGGCCCTTGTCAGATGATGGGTCCGATTCTGGAAAAAGTTGGTGCCCAGCTGAAAGACCGGCTTCAGGTTATCAAAATCAACACGGATAAGTACCCTGACCTAGCGGCAAAACATAAAATCACCTCACTACCTACGCTGGTGGTCTTCAAAAATGGGAAGCCAGTGGAACGCATCGAAGGTTTGGTAAGAGCGGAGCAACTCATTCAACATCTAAACCAAGTGCTTTAGAGGGTTTGACTGCCCAAATCATCACAGCGCGGCCCTGATAGCGCTCGGGGGAGTTCACTACCAAATTGACCCTAAATCAACGTGAGTTCAACGGAAATTGAAGCTTGAAAGCCTTGCAGAATAAAGAGCCTGAAGATAAAAGCTTTTCAAGTATCTGTCAATAAGAGTTTCTTGTTGAGAAAGATGGATTAAATTCTCAATAGCGAGTCTTGTTGACACAAGGTTGATTGGGCAATGATTACTGAAACTCTTATCCCGCAGTAGATATAGCGATTAAATTCCGTCGAACTCGCGTTAATATTACCAAGAATTTTCACCTATCCACGGGTACGACCGCTACTTGATTTGATAATTGAACCGTGATGGGGCTCAGTGGTGGAAATAAAAGAAGCAAGTATGGGTGTTCACGATTGGCCCTGGCGTTACCGAAGCTACTTGTAAAACGGTCATTAAGCCATCTACCCTATGGATGCCGCGATCGAGAATGATAAATCTGTCTCTTACCAAACGACAAACCTTACGCTTCGTGCAGCATCCTAAAAAGCGGCCCCTTTGGAACATGTCTTCCTCCTTCAACATTCCAATAGCGCTGACCTGCCGGACTCTCCAGAAAATCCCGCCTGCGCTCCCGTCGCCCCTTGCCGATGACACTTTTTGAAATCGCATAGCGAATCTCTCCTTCAGGCCCTAAAATCACCGTCGCTCCTCCGAAAAACTCGAACCCCATCCTGCCGTCTTTGCGCGGTATGATGCAGCGTTGGATCACTTCGGCGATCAGGTCGAACACGACTTGTCCATCAGGTCCTACTCGCCTTGCGGAGCGGATCGATTCGACCGAAGGAGGACCGACAGTGCTGTCATCCAGCCGGAGATCTTTCTTGTCCACCAGCCCAAATTCCTGCATGTGCTCAGGGCGTGTCACGAAGTCGCCCAGAACACAGGCTTGTCGCCTTAACTCCTGCGGGCCAGCAGCAGAAGCAGGATCGCCCTGGAATTGAAGGTGGGCGAAATCAAGCGCTATGATCGGTCCGCACGGCCTTGCTGTCGACCGCCACAATAGCGCATCCTCCGATAGGCTGCTGACATCGCGCGGGTAGACATTGCGCCGTAGGAAAGCGTCTATCAGTGCCTCGCGATAGCCCCAAATATCGTCTGGAACCAGGTCGTAGTCAGCGGTGATCATGGCCCTCAGGTACTCGCCGAACCTCAAATCGACGGGAGGACAGTAATCGATCGCGCGGATCAGAATTGACAGGAATTGACTCGCCAGACGGCTTGCTTTGTCAGCGAGTACGCTTTGCAGATCCGCGGGAAGGTCGCCTGCAGGTAAAACGCCCAAGCCATTGCTGGCGAGCCGTATATAACGGGCTGCCTTGCGCTTGTAGATCGTAAGGAACGCTTCGAAGACCGCCGAAACCAGAATTCCTCCCAATTCATGGGGCTCGAGTTCGGGGTCGTAAAGCCTGGGCGATGCGGTATCGATTGCGCTGCGTAGTGCTGCCTTTTTCCCACTGGCGTGCCCAACCTGTTGGGCAAGATCGGTCAGGAACTTGGCTTTCTCGATTTTGTCGCCAGAGGTGGCAATTGCCGCTCGTACCACCTCTTTGTAACTAAAGTGCTGGAACAGCGCGACCAGATCCGCGAATGCTTCGTGAAAGGCAATCACATCAGGCCCGCTGGGTATGTTGAAATTGGAGCGTAGGCCGTCAAGGATGGCATGGGTCAACTCGTGGGCGATAACATCGTGAGAAAGGCAGGTAAATACAAAGCCGCCGGGCAAGGTGCGGTCCGTCGCCAAACCTTCATTGGC
>CASBPW010000327.1 GCA_949127685.1 Candidatus Sivonenia alaskensis PMM_0068
AGAGACTATGCTCATCAAGTCGTTCTCAATAACAGAGCTTATTGATAATTTCTATGCTCAATGCTCCTAACGATAGCTAAAATTCAAGTTTAAGTAAGGAAGCAATTTCTCCAATCCTTGATCCAGTAAGAATTAGTATCAGTCTCCCATAGTTGACCGTTTTTCCTTCTTTTTAGTCTCAACGCCAGCCACCACTTCATCCACAAGATCAAGCAAACCCTTTGCCGCTCCAGGTAAGCCCATAACAGTCTTTAACCTGGAGCTCATTTCTTCTCGTCGGGGGGCATCACCCAAAAGTTCTAGGGTCACCTCTCCAATCATTGGGGGAGTGAGGATGCCTCGGAGTTCAGGGACTAATTCTTCCTCTGCGCGCATGTTGGGCCAAGCTAGGAATCCTAACCGTCGTTCCATATAGAGATTGACAGTCTTCGCCACTAAAGTTCCTACGCCCGGAAGATTTACCAAAAGTCCTAGCAGTCCGTCCCAAGCTCGCATCGCTTCTGGACGATTATGGGGAAGGCAAACCACCATCGGGATGCCAAGAAAACCCAACTCCGCCGTATTCGCACCAAGGGTGGTGATGCAGACGGTACAGCGAGACAATAGCTCATAGGCTGGAGACTGAGTCCACAGGTGGACAGCAGTACCTTTCGGGGTGACTAATTTTGCTTCTGTCCCATCTTGCACCAGCGTTGCACTGGTCCCAAATGTCGCTTCTATATCCGTATTTTGGGGATTGCCAAAGGAGGCTAGGTATTCTGGGGAAGTCGTCGGCGCTACAGGAAGTACAAAACGCAGGTTTGGGTTGATGGACTGCATATATTCTGCGGCCCCCATAATCAGGGGAATACCCTGGGAAAGCTTCATCGCTTTAGATCCGGGCATCAGGCCAACCAAAGGTTGACCAGGCTTAAGGTCGAGCACTTTTTCCACATAGTCCATATCCTGGGAGCCAACTCGGACTCCATCGGCCATTAAGTCCCCGATTACTTTAAATTGGCCCTTAAAGCGTTCCTTATGTGAGCTTTTGCTATCGCGGACTGATTCTGCCTTAAGTCCATAGCGATTAACGAATTGGGGCCAACGGGCTTGCAATTCGGCATAAACCACGATCGGAAAGCCCAATCGACGACTAATCAGCGCAGACAATCCCTGGTCTCCGCCTAGAAATACCGTGATCCCTTTGGAATGCCAGTCCCAAACGTCGGCCGTTTTACCCGTAAGCAAAAATTTGCGGTAGTGCTTGGCTGACTGCACACGGTCTACGCCTGCCATACTTTGGGCAAACTGCGCTTCCTGCCCTGAAGCGTTGCTACAGGGCGCAAGTACTATGGATACGCGCGCTTCAGGATGGCGTGCCTTCAGCTCTGCTACCACAGGACGAACCCAAGTCGCTAGTTCGCCAGGGCCATTGGAGAGAATCAGGGCATCCCAAGTTTCAGGCAAGACTAAAAACCTATAGAGGTATAGATAACGTGTCTATTGTCCCACGTCCTTCTTGGCCTAACGCTTCCCTGCTTTCACCTTCTGCTTGCGCAAACGGATTGACTTAGGCGTGACTTCGACGAGTTCATCGTCTGAGATATACTCCAAAGCCCGCTCTAAACTCATCTGGATCGGAGATTTCAGTTGAACCAATTCTTCTCCCGAAGAAGCGCGCATGTTGGTAAGCTTTTTGGCTTTGCAGACATTCAGCTCTAGGTCTTGGTTTCGGTTATTCTCACCAATGATCATCCCAGCATAGACCCGCGTACCCGGCGTGATGAAAAAGACGCCTCGGTCCTCAAAGCCTTGGAGGGCGTAGTAGGTTGCCTCACCCTCTTCAAAGGAAACCAAAACACCATTCCGAAGGCCACCGATGTCGCCGATCGAAGGACGATAGTCCAGGAAAGAGTGGTTCATAATTCCTTCGCCTTTGGTATAGCGAATGAATTCAGAGCGGAAACCAATCAAACCACGGGCAGGAATCACAAATTCAAGTTGGGTACGGCCATTGTTGAAGGCAATCATGTTTTGCATCTCAGCCTTACGACGACCTAGATTTTCAATCGCAGAACCTGAACCATCATTAGGAACATCCAAGACCAACTGTTCAAAAGGTTCGTAAACGTGACCATCTACCTGGCGGAAGATGACCTTGGGTTTGGAAACCTGGAACTCATAGCCTTCCCGACGCATGGTTTCAATCAAAATTCCCAGGTGCAGCTCTCCCCGGCCTGAGACCACAAAGCTATCGGTAGAATCAGTTTCTTCGACCCTGAGCGCAATATTAGTTTCTAGTTCGCGGAACAGACGGTCTCTAAGCTGACGAGAGGTAACAAACTTCCCTTCCTGTCCCGCAAAAGGAGAATCGTTGATTGAGAAAGTCATTTGCAGGGTCGGCTCATCAACCCGAATCAAAGGTAGGGCTTCTGGGTTTTGTCCACAGGCTAACGTCTCTCCAATATTGGCATCAGCGAATCCAGCAATTGCTACAAGATTGCCGGCGGTGGCTTCTTCCAATTCGACGCGGGACAGTCCTTGGAAGCCTAGAAGCTTGGTGATTTTACTCTTGGTGACGCTGCCATCTTCTCGAAGCAAAGCGATCTGCTCGCCTGAACGGACGGTTCCGTTGTGGATCTTGCCAATTACAATCCGACCCAAATAGTCGGAGTAGTCCAGGGTCGTCACCTGGAGCTGGAAGGGTTTGCTCACATCTCCGACAGGGGGTGGAACGTGACGGAGAATACCTTCAAACAGGATCTTCATGTCATCCGCTTTATCCTCAGGTTCTGCTACCGCGTAACCGGCGAGCCCTGAACCATAGAACACAGGGAATTCAATTTGGTCATCATCCGCGCCAAGCTCAATAAATAGATCTAAGACCTTGTCTACGGCTCGTGCGCAGTCGGCTTGGGGACGGTCAATCTTATTGACAAACACAATCGGCTTTAAGCCCTTTTCCAGCGCTTTTTTTAGCACGAAGCGCGTCTGAGGCATCGGGCCTTCATTGGCATCCACAATCAAGAGGCAGCCGTCTACCATGCCTAGTACCCGTTCCACTTCTCCTCCAAAGTCGGCGTGGCCTGGGGTGTCTACGATATTAATGAGCGTCTCGCCATAGTACACAGCGGTATTCTTCGAGAGAATCGTGATTCCTCGTTCGCGCTCCAATTCGTTGGAGTCCATCACGCAGGTAACAAGCAACTCGTTGGCCCGAAAGACCCCTGACTGCCTCAGCAAAGCGTCAACCAACGTGGTCTTACCGTGGTCAACGTGGGCAATGATAGCGACGTTACGAATGTTTTGGATGGTCATGGGAAAAATGCTTTTGGTGGAGGGAAGGGGAAAGTAACAAAACGTTAAGCATTCCCAGCGTAGCATTTTTAGAGACAGAGCTCCTATCCGGCTAGCGCACAATCCCAACTTGTCAGGAGGGCCCGGCTCCCGTATGATTAG
>CASBPW010000328.1 GCA_949127685.1 Candidatus Sivonenia alaskensis PMM_0068
GCCCATATCTTGCAGTTGAAAGCAGTGCTGCGAAAGCAAACCTCGGTCTTCATGGTAGGCTCAGGGGCTATCGTTTACAGGAAGTGCACAAACGGGCTAACGTTTGCGATTGTGGGATGACAACGGAGGAATGGCCGGGCACGCGGTGCACTCTAGTCTCAATTCTTCGGTTTCCAGAGTCCGAGCATTGCGCCTGTCGGGTCAGTAATGATGCTCAACCAGCCCATATTTGGGACTTCCGTGACGTCTTGCATTACGCTGGCACCGAGCGACTTAGCCTTTTGGGTAGCAGCCGTGATGTCGTCAACCGCAACGTAAGGCAACCATGACGAAGGAGCACCGGGCATGAGTTGCGTCATCATTCCACCGCCAGTTCCTTCGCCGACATCAATCATGGTGTAAGGCCCCTGCGACATCGGGAGGTCTTCCATCTTCCAGCCAAAAAGGGCTCCGTAAAAAGTTTTCGCCTGACTAAGATCAGTCGTGTTCAGTTCAACGTGTACGAATGGATTTGCCATGGTGTTCTACTCCGTTGAGGTTGAGTGGGGATGAGCATTAAGCAGCAATTCTTATATGGGACATTTGTACTCAAATTATAGCTGACACAGAGTTTTATGACTAAATCACTGAACGATGGAAAACGCTATATTTGACTCAAAATGTACTATCGTTCGCTCAACTCTGGGCCGTTAGAGCACCGAACCAATATCTCGCCATATATGATGCAGCAACTTGGCGTTGTTCCTGCTGCTCAGGAGTCGGGCTCCAACCCAAACGCGGCGCTCTAACGCTAGGCTGCTCGGCAATCGGTCGGAGGTCGAAATGGCGGAATCAAGACACATCGCAGGACTACTCGGCCCCACGCTGATTGCGCTCGCTGCATCTGAGGTGCTGAATCCGAATATCTGGGAAAATGTGCCAGCCACACAAACCTACCTGGCAGGTACTCTTTGGTTTGTTGCGGGTGTGTCCATTGTCCGTGCGCACAATCGTTGGACGGGTGGCTGGCCTGTCCTGATAACGCTCATGGGGTGGTTCGCCATGCTCGGTGGTCTGTTTCGAATGTTCGCCCCGGCACAGAGCGTTCCAAGCGCCTCCACGCTGCTGGCAATGCAATTGGTTCTACTCACAATCGGGGTCTACCTCACCTTCAAGGCCTACGGCCCGAAAGATGGTTAACTCGCGGTGCATTCGAGGTAGTTTGCAGCCGCCTAACCCTTCGTGAGACTGTGTGAAAACTAAGAACGCCTCGCCCAGAGGCTGCGGGATCTGGGCATAGACCTTGATAACATTTGAAAACTATGTGTGGACGTTTTACATTAACCAAAAACCGTGAAGACGTTGCGCAGGCTTTCGGTCTTCACGGGGACCCTTTAGGGCAAGTGCCCGAGTTTCCAGCCCGTTACAACATCGCTCCTTCACAGCCAGTGGGGGTGATTGTGGAAGATAGAAATTCGAGCAAACGAGAATTACGACTCATGGTCTGGGGGCTGATTCCCTCTTGGGCCAAAGACCCCTCCATAGGTGCAAAACTCATCAATGCCCGTTCCGAGACCGTTACCGAAAAGCCCTCGTTTCGAGCAGCTTTTAAGTATCGTCGCTGTCTGATACCAGCTGATGGATTCTATGAGTGGCAAAAGGCTCAGGGTGGGCCAAAACAACCTTTTTATTTCTCTATGGCTGGCAGTGGTCTATTTGCCTTTGCGGGTCTTTGGGAGTCTTGGAATGACATAGAGACCTGCACGATTCTGACAACTTCTGCTCACAGCCTTTTACAGACTATCCATGACCGAATGCCTGTTATTTTGCAGTCCGATGATTATGCCCGATGGCTAAACCCAAGATTACAAAATGCGAGGGATTTGAAAGAATTGCTGCAACCTTACCCGAATGAGTTCATGGAAGCGATTCCAGTCAGCACAAGAGTCAATTCTGCTAAGTTTGACGATGCGCTTTGTATCAAACCGCTTTGAACGGACCGTCGCTAAAATAGAGACACTGAACTAGAAGGTCCAAAGATGGGAGAGTCTATGAAGGAACAACGTACCTTTCCTGACTGGGAACAGCTATACCAAGCGCAAGAAGTCGAGTCTATGCCTTGGTTTCACCCAGATTTGGACCCAGACCTGGAAAAAGCATTGAAAAAGCTCGACCTCATACAAGGAACGGCCTTAGACTTGGGCACAGGTCCAGGGACACAAGCAATGGCACTGGCGGAAAGAGGATTCCAAGTTACAGCGACCGATTTATCGGTGACGGCCATACAGAAAGCACAGAAGCAGGCCCAAGAAAAAGGATTGAATGTTTCCTTTGTGCAGGATGACATTTTAAATAGCAAACTAGATCTAGAATTTGACTTTGTTTTGGATCGTGGTTGCTTCCATGTGCTTCCCCCAGAGAGAAGGCAGGAATATGTGCAGGTGGTTAGCCATTTGCTTAAGGAAGGAGGCTATTGATTCCTTAAGTGCTTTAGCCAACGTGAAATGCGTGAAGAAGGACCTTATCGGTTTAATCCTGAGCAAATACAGGCGATTTTTACGCCTCTGTTTAAGATTCATACAATCGAGGAAAGCGTATATTTTGGAACCCTAGATCCACTACCCAAAGCCTTATTCTGCATCCTTAAAAAGTCTTGAAAGGCTATTCCAAAGCAGTTTATGCTCCTATCCTGAGAGAATTCTCCTTCTCAAGCACTAACCTAGTTTAGGCCAACCGGACGCCGGACAATAAATTTTTACGCTGCCGTTCTTTTGGTTGCTCCTCTGCCTTCCGCTCAGGTGGATGCGTGGGAAAAGTCAGCTCGGCCGAGGTGACCTGCAAACGACATGGCCGAGCCGCCGCGGTCCACTGCGGCTCGGGGTCGGAGAATGACGCCCTTGACGGGAACGGTCAGCGTATAGTTGGCGGTTTCATTGCGGCGCGCCGTCGCACGCATCTGATAGACCTGCATAATGAAGATGGGGCCTTAGACCATCGCCATCTTGCCGCCTTTTAGAAGTAAATCCGCTCCTCTGAGCAGGTCTTCTTCCAAATAGGGTTTGGTGAAGTAGCCTTTAGCTCCCAGCTGATAGGCGGTTTGCCGATGTTTGTCCGCACTGCGAGAGGTGAGCATAGCGACTGGAATATGGTTGAGACGGCTATCCTTTTGGACTTGAGATAGAAATTCAAATCCATCCATTCGGGGCATTTCCACATCGCAGAAGACCATATCGCAGACCAGTCCAGCCTTGAGCTTTTCGGTCGCTTCTTGCCCATCTTTGGCTTGTTCGACGCGATATCCTGCCTTGGTAAAGGTCATAGACAATAGGCCACGTACGGTAATTGAATCATCCACAATCAGAACTGTCGGCTGGCTGGGTTTTTTGACTACTTTAGTTGGGCGGAAAGGCTTAGTTTCCTTGACCGCGGGTAGTTGCCCTGTCACCATCGCGATCAATTCGCCCACATCCGCAATCGACATCACCTGACCATTACCGAGAACGGTCACTCCAGAGAGTCCTAGCGGCTTATCTACGGGCCCATTGAGCTGCTTGATAACAATTTCTTGTTCTTCGATAAACGCATCAACCCCGACCGCAACGTAGGAATCCCCTCCGCGCAGGATGACCGTAGCGACTTCCTTCTCTTTCATGAAGTTCTGGGAAGTGGCTAAGCCAGGACGCTGGTAAATCAGGAGTTCAGCGAGGGGAACAAAAGGAATAAACCGATCGTGCCAGAGAATATAGCGACGGTTGCCTTCGGCTTTGATCCGGTTGGTCGGTAATTCGACCATCTCATCAATACTGTCAAGCGGGAATGCGATCATCCCTTGACCATGACGGCAGAGAATGGCTCGAGAAATACTTAGCGTCAACGGAAGGCGAATCGTAAAGGTTGTTCCTTCCCCAGGGGTGGAGTCTATCAGCACATTCCCACGCAAGCGGTTGAGTCTGTTCTGGACAACATCCATACCGACGCCCCGTCCTGCAATCTCTGTTACCTGCTCAACGGTGCTGAAACCAGGCAAGAAAATCAGCGGGAAGACTTCGCTATCGGTCATTACTGCCGCTTGTTCTGGGGTGAGTAAACCGCGCTCTACGGCTTTGGCTCGAATCCGACCGGCATCTAGCCCCCGGCCATCATCTTTGACAGCAATTATGGTCTGGTTCCCTTGGTGAGAAGCCGAAACCGTAATTTTGCCTTTGGCTTTTTTGTTGAGTCTGCGCCGCTCTTCAATCGGTTCAATACCATGCATGAGGGCATTGGTAGTGAGGTGGGTAAGCGGGTCGTACAGCTCTTCTAGAATTGCCTTATCCAGTAAGGTTTCGCGGCCTAGCAGTTCCAGCTCAACTTCTTTGCCCATGTTGATCGAGAGATCCCGTACCGCGCGAGGTAGACGATCGACCAATTCACTGAGGGGTAACATCCGAATCTGGTTGAGTCCTTCCTGGAGTTGGGATGAGGTCTGCCGGAATTGGCGGCTGGTTTCATCCGATTCATCGACAACAAACTCAATATCTGAGGATGCTTCTTTAATCCGTACGATCAATTCCATGATCTCTTGAGAGAGTGTATGGAAAGCGGTGTAGCGGTCCATCTCAAGGGCATCGAACGCTTCTATACCCCGGTTGATGGCGGTATCAATAGAACTGGAAGCATTTCCAGGCGCCTGAATGCCGAGTACTGATTTGTCGTAGTACTCTGCGAGTTCGCGGCTAACGCGGTCCATTTTGGAGACCCGTTGCTGAAGCATTTCCAAGGAAGCGCGTAGACGGATCTGTTGATTTTCCTGAGCGTTGCGGTTGATGACCAGCTCTCCCACTAGATTGCTCAAACCATCTAGGTGGCGTACTTCTACCCGCATGGTGCGACGGACTACGGGTCCAGTCAGGGGGGCCCGTGATTCTGAGGAAGCCGCTGCCGCTGGACGGGCAATGTTACGGCCATTCCGCTCAGGCATTGATTCGGTGCGTGCAGGCCTCCGGGCAGGCCGAGCATTAGGCGGTGCTTCCGGAGGTGCTTTGCGGGTTGGGGTGACCGGGGTAGGCGGAAGATCCCTAGATTCCGTTGGTTCTACGATGATTTCTGAGGCCCCAAATAAGGCGGCTAAGTCCATGTCTGCTTCAGAAGCAACACTGGCGGCAAGTTCCCTGGAGGCAGGGGTGGATATAGCGCTCTCCAGCTCCACCTCAGGCATCGCGGTGAATAGGTCCTCAAGAGATTCTGCATCGGATTTTGAGGAAGTCTCTATTGCGGCAATGGGCTCCGCTTCGTCTTCGGAGGAAATATTGGAGAGTGATTCTATAGTTTCTTGCTCTGCCTGCTGTGTCGGTTGTTCCATCACAGGAGCTTCAACTTGGTCTACTATAAAGTCGACTTTGGGGGGGGCGAACAGTTGCGCGAGTATATCTCCGAGGGCATCCTCTGCTTCAGCTTCTACTGCTTGAGGTCCTATGATCTCTTCGGCTACAGAAGTTGGGAACTCTGCGGACATGAGAGACTCTAACGTTAGATTTGTTAGACCTTGATCCGCTGAGGATTCAGGTTCAGGAAGCTCTTCTTCGACCTGGAAACCAGCACATTCTATGAGCCAGGAAGAAGGTTTTATCTTTGCCCCAGCTCCTTGAAGTATGAGTGCTTTGGCTTGCTGGAATTCTGCTAATGCGCGGAATCCCATTTCTTGCCAGTGCTCGTCTCCACTCTGTAAGAGTGCCATTGCTAAGGTCTGACAGAGCCTTTCGAATCCGGGGAATCCGTAGGTTGTGCCTAACTCTGTTAAGCTCCGAGTCAGGGTTAATATCTCTTCGCGTACAGGCTCCAACCGAGGCTGAGTAAAGCATTCTTGCAGGACGCAGATCCCTTCGTCGATTTCTTCCAAGAAGTCTGCTGGTATGGCCGGTGGTTCTTCTTCTAGGGCGGCAACTAATTCGGGTTCTTCCTGGGGTATTTCCTCCATCGCGAAGATTACTTCTGGGAGTGCTATTACTGCGTCCGCCGTCTCAATACCACTGAGCTTATTCTCAATCCGAATCATGAGGGGACCAGCGGCTTGTAAGGCTGCTTCGTCCAGTTCAAGATTTACTTCAGGCAGTCTGTTGACAATGCCTTCTAAGAGAAGCCGACCTCGGCCCAAGTAATTATTCAGGACTGAATCAAGCAGGTCGGGTCGTTTGTGCACTTCCCGGCAAAAATGCTCCATACGAAAGGCAATTTGCTGGATCGCTTGCAGGTGGAGCATTGCGGCTCCGCCCTTGATCGAGTGGAAAGACCGATAGAGCTCTTCGCGTAGTTCATCTAGATCTAGGTCTGGGTCAGAATCTGGAGTGCATAACGCAGCCAAATTTCGTTCAGCCATGGCCAAGTTCTCTTGGGCTTCTTCGATGAAATATCCTAGAATCCTCTGCTCATCTAGATTAAGCGGCGTATGGTCCAAGCTCGAGGCGACAGGAACAAGAGCCTTTTGTACCGTTTCTCTGCGGAAGGCTGCTTGCATAGCTACTTCTTTTAGTGGCTCTACGCTTAGGTTATTGAGCCTGGCCTCAATCTTCTGCCCTAGAGGTACCATATCCGCTAAACACCGTTCATTGACGATGGGGTCAACGGTGGGTAGTTCATGGAACATGATTTTGAGAATATCTAGCCCCTGCAAGAGGTAGCTTTCTAATTCTTGATCTATGTGAAGCTGGCGGTCTTGCAGGATCTCGAAATAATCCTCTAGTTGGTGAGAAATACTTAGAATCGCCTGCAGGCCAAGCATCGCAGCTCCGCCTTTGACGGAGTGTGCTCCTCGAAATAATTCTCTGAGAACATCCGCCGGGTCATCGCTGTTCTGTAGCTCCATCAAACCCTGTTCCATCGTATTGAGATGGTCACTGGCTTCTTCGATAAAGTACTCCAGGATGCGTTGCTGTGCGTCTTGCTCCATGGAAAAGCTCCTTTACCGTTTGCTATTGAGGAAGAGACGTAAACGGGGACCCATGGCTTTCTACAGCCGCTTCCATAGAATCCTCCAAGATGGGCGCATTTTCTGTTACCTGAAAGCGGTCTGTGGAGGCTTCGAGACTGTTGGAGACAGATACTAGCTTTTGGAGGGAGCGAGAAACGCGATGGGCTTCTTCTGAAGTGGTTTGGGCGGTAACTTCTACCCCTTCCATAACCTTCGCTACGATACGAGCTGTTTCTTCTTGACTGACGGCGGTATTAGCAATACCTGAAACCAGTTCGTCAATCTGGCGTGAAACGGTGATGATCTCATCCAGGGAAGCCTTGGCTTGTTGCGCCACCGCTGTTCCTTGGATGACTTGGTTGATTCCGGTGTCCATGGCTGCCATCACACCACTGGTCTCCGATTGAATGTTCAGTACAATCTGTTCGATTTCTCGGGTGGCTTTCGCCGCACGGTCCGCCAGTTGGCGCACTTCATCGGCTACGATGGCAAAACCCCGTCCTGCTTCTCCAGCCCGTACCGCTTCAATACTGGCGTTCAATGCGAGGAGGTTGGTCCGAGAGGATAGCTGGTTGATCAGAGCAACGATTTTAGAAATCTCTTGGGTGGATTCTGCCAGCCGCTTTACTTTCTTGCCTGTTTCAGAGACAGTTTCGCGGATCGACAAAATGCCTGCTACGGTTCTTTCTACCGCCTCACCCCCCTGTGCTGCAGTCTCACTAGCTCGACGGGCCACAGTTTCTGCCGTGCGAGCGTTGGTGGCTACCTGCTGAATGGACTTAGTCATATTGCGAAAGGCGCCGAGGGTTTGACCGATTTCCTCTGATTGGCGCAAGGCATCGGTAGAGAGGCCACGGGCGAATTGCTCGTTCTCTAAAGCAGAAAGGCTAACTTCACCTGCCGTTCGTTTGACCTGGCGGACCAATTGGCTAAGGTTCTGAATAGTCAGGTTGAAGGAGTCGGCTACGGCTCCCATAATGTCTGCGGTAACTTCTGCCTGCACGGTGAGGTCTCCCCGTGCCGCACCCTCAACCTCATCCAAAAGTTTGATCACTTGACGTTGTAAGTCTTCTTTTTCTTGCTTCTGTCTGCTGGATTCTTGCTGCTGTCCCTGCAAAAAGGTACTAATCTTCCCCATCAAGTTCTTAGCGGGGTCCGTCAGTTTCCCAGCCGTTTGAGACAGCAGGAGCCAGGAAGCGGCGGTGCCGATCAGCATCGGTACCCCGTAATAAGTAGCCTTTACAATAGGAAGCCCTTCGCTGACGGCCCACCCTAGACCTAATAGGCTCCCTAGTCCGGGGATCAGGGCGATAGGGATCAAGACTTTGCCGATTTTCGCTTGGCGTGCAATGGCGTTTTCGAAGTCTGCTGCGTTCAGAATCTCTTCTTGAAGGTTGAGGGGTTCGTTGAACGCTAATGCCTTGGAAGAGCGGTCTTCTGACGGAGTGCTTAGCATGGGGCTCGGTAAGGGCATGTCAGCATAGGCGCTTTCTGCTTTCAGGTCGTTCATCATTTTTCCATTCATTGCTTCTTGACTGGGCTCATTTGAAAGTGCTGTCGAAAGGTTAAGTTCTAGGGGCGGAGCAGAATGGGGTTCAAGATAGAAATTTTCATAGGCGATAGATTCCCCTTGCCCTAAGGTCTCTCTAGTTTCTTCCGACAAGAAATCTGTAGGCCCCAAATTGACGGGAGTGATGGGAGCAAAAGTTAGTTCAGATTCTGCCTGGGCAAACATGGGCTCTACGGATTCGTAACTTGCCCTTTCAAAGAAGGGCTCAGGCTCGACTGGGACCATGCGGTTGCTTACCGCTTGGTGTTCCATATTTTCTAAGTCCAATCGTTGTAATGCCTTGTTGGCGGTTTGGTGAATTTCGGAATCAGCATTCAGCGCTAAAACCTGCTCATATTGGGTCCGCGCCATGTCCGGACAACCGATTTGCTGCTGGGCCGAGGCCAGCCAGAGACGAAGATTTGGGTCTTCGGGCCGGGCATCTACAAGATGGGTAAACAGCTTGACAGCTTCCTCATAGTTCTCCTGAGCGAAAGCCTCTACTGCTTGTTGATATTCGGTTGCCGAAACCATGGTCCTACCTCTTGTGAAAACTCATCTTGCGAATGATCGGGAGTCCGTCTTATGCCGCTGCCCATTGTTTGGCGTTGATAATGGAGCCTGAAGCGAGCAGGATCACGGGTCTCTCCTCGGTATAGAATTTCCCCTGAACATGTTGGGCCAACCCTTCCTCAAGAGATTCATCAGGAAATTCATGAGGGTTACTTTTGATCTGATCGACATCTACCCAGGCCATGCCTTGAATGTCTTGAACTGCCAAACCTAAGACTCCTTCCCCCTCTTGAATAACAATCACGGAACAGGGGCCGACCAGATCGGTCATAGCCTGGCCATAGAGTTGGCGAAGGTCCAAAATCCAGATAATTTCTCCCCTTAAATTAAAGGTTCCCAAAAGAAGAGAAGAGATATTGGGCATGGGCGTAATCTGCTCCGGCAAAATCTCCACTACTTCCACCACGGAGGTAGCTACGAAGGCAAACTGTTCTGTGCCAGACAAGCCAAAGCGCAAGTACAGATCTCCCTGTGGTATGAGCACAGGGGGAGACTCGTTCACCGGCGTAAGGGCTGTCCCCCTGAAAGCCTCGTGATCGATTTTGTTCGAGTCTTGCTGTATGTTCAAGTCTTGTTTCATGCAGACTTATCTCTTAAGTAGGGTTCTGATGGTTTGAATCAGTTCTTGGGGGATAAAAGGTTTGACGATGTAGGCATCCGCTCCCTGTTTCATTCCCCAATAGCGGTCAAATTCTTCCCCTTTGGAACTGCACATTACAACAGGTACCTGCTGGGTAACAGGGTTGGACTTAAGCCTGCGGCATACTTCATAGCCATTGAGCCGAGGCATGATGATGTCTAAAACTACAAGATCAGGACGGATACGCTCTACCTGATTGAGGGCTTCAAGTCCATCCTGAACAGAGATTACTTCGATGCCACTATTGCGGAGCACACCAGCAATCATCTCTCGCTGAGCTAAATTGTCTTCGACCAGCATTACGGTGCTCATAGCATCCTCAAGAAAGGGTTACAGAAGAAGAGGGAGAAGACACAGTGCTGTCCTCAGCAGAGCCCACGTACTTATCAACAATGGCCAAAAGATCCTGCTCCCCGAAAGGTTTGGTCAGATACTCGGTGGCCCCAGCCATACGGGCTCTGACCCGGTCAATGAAGCCATCTTTTCCGGTGAGCATGACAACCGGAGTTTTATGAAAAGCTCCTGATTTTCGGATCATGGCGCACAGTTCATAGCCATCCATCTTGGGCATGGCAATATCCATGAGAATGAGGTCAGGCATCAGTTTGTACAAATCCGCAATCGCTTTGACAGGATTGGCGATGGTATGCACTTGGTAACCTCTGCCGCCCAGGAAGTTTTCCACACTTTTCTGAATGACAATACTGTCATCAATGCAGACTACAACCCGGTTCCCTGTAGTATTGCTCGGCATCAGCCTAGGCGAAACTTCCAAGTCGTGAATACCCAAAATTCCCTGCTCTACGTAAGGCATAATTGCCTTGGTGACGGTCACTACATCACGGCAAAGGAATCGAGCAATAGAGCGAAGGCTATGGGTTCCGTTTATCCAGCGGACCAGCTGATCATAGGCTGCTTGAGGAAGCTTTTGCTGTAGTAGTTCTTGGGAACTGATGAAAGGACGCTGCTCCGGGGAGAGCACGCGAGGTTTAAGCTTCTGCCACTCCGTCATCCGTGCGCTTACCCGTTTTAAGATCGAGCCCACTTCCATGGGGAGCAAAGCGGTTGAGACGGGTGTCTTGTCATCAAAGATAAAAGAGCCCTGGTTCAAACCTATAATATCGAAAAATACTTCCTCGACCATGGCTTGAATGATTTGTTTGGCTTGGGCTTCGTTAAGGTTTCTCTGGTCGACCAATTGGATCAAAAAAGCGTGCTCTGGAAACGTTTGATCGGCGGAAGGTTCCATCGAAACATGTTGTCCCTCGACGAGATGTCCTAGGTTAAAGCGCTGCAAATAGTCTTTCAGGCGCTTAAATCCACCTTCGGTCTCAGCGGCGTAAACACAGCGCCCCTGTTCGAAGGAGACAATCCAGAATCGGTTCTTCTGTTCTGTTTCCAGAAAAAGTTCTCCGGAGCGTTGGCCCAATTCAATGAGTTGAAGAAGGCTCGTGGCATCCATTTCGTGGAGTTTTCCCTGCATCGGCATCCCTTGTCTTGATGGTGATGATTTGTGATCCTTTGCCAGGCAAGGACCGTTCGTTACTCAGCAGAAGCAACACCATGGGTCGTTACGCACTATGGAGTAGCCTGATCTCAGTCTTCCCCCTGCAGCCTTTCAGACCTCTCGGTCTAGTATGAAGATCCGGTGAATTCTCTGTGTATCTGAGGGTTTAAGGCCCCATTCGAATTTCACACGTTTGTAATAATACCCGCAGGGGAAAAGGGTAGACTGATCTACAAAGACCCGTTAACCTTTACCCCTAATCAAAACGTGCGCTACTTAGGAATCATTCAGCGCAAGAGCAAAACTTTTCTTGGCCAGCAGGAGCTTCACCTGCTAGCGAAAGAAGAGGGCGAGTATGTTTGGAAAGCGACCCAAGGTCAGTTTTCTTCGGATTTGTTAAACCGATTTGGGCTTGGCGCTATGGTGATTGCAGAAATCACGCAAGGAGGACAGCTCCAGCGTGTAGAAGATGCAGCCCCCCATCTTGTAGCCATTCTTCAAGGCTTTGTTCGCTACACCGATAATTTGCGCAATCAGTCCAGTGAGATAGATCTTTGGCGGAATGCCCTTGATCTCCAAGCAAAAGCGTTTTCAGACCGGGAGCAGGAGCTGCTGGATTGGGAAAATCGCCTTGCTTTGTTTCAGCAGGAATTGGGCATACAGCAAAGTCCATCGGAGGAAAACGCCTTAGCAGGCGAGAACGTTACTCACAATGATCAAGCAGAGTCGTCTAAGCTGCGCTCCGTTATAGAAGAAAAAGAGCAGCAGCTCATCTATATGCGTGATCAGCTAGAAGAACTGAGGAACAAAGTTCAAGGGCAAGACCAACATTGGCAAACACTCCAAACTGCCAATGCAAGCTTACAGGTAGAGCTGGAGCAGGCC
>CASBPW010000329.1 GCA_949127685.1 Candidatus Sivonenia alaskensis PMM_0068
CTTAGCCGAGGTAGCAGAGACGATTGATGAATTAACTTGGGCAGAAGGTCTACCTTCTCATGGAGACTCTGTACGCTTCCGCCTGAGAGATACGGAAAAGACTTCAGAATAATCAGCCAAAACTTGCTAAGAAAAGACATTTAGCCCAACCAAAAAAGTTGAATGTCGGCATAGGCAAAGTTGGATTTTGACCAAAAGTACTCAGGCTGATTGAGCTCTACAGCTTGCTCACTGAAACTATTTCGAACTGCTCTTTTCAGCTATATACGCATTCGCATGTACTTTACAATACATAATTATTAAGATAGGAAGGATTAAAATGTGGGGAGACCAAACATTTCTTACTCCTAAGGAAGCTCAATTAAAGGAAACGATACCACGCAGTTTGATAGATCAAATGCAGTTTGATAGATCAAATATTGGTGATCTGATGAAGCGAATTGGCACTGGCGTTTCTGGCTTGAGCAGATCAGCATTCATTACCCGCTTAGCTTGACAGCCTGTAATTGGCCCATAGAATAAACCATTCTATGGTTTCACGTACAACACTCAGTTGAGGACCAAAAAGTGAAAGCAATTAAGTTCAATAAATCCCATGCGGTCATTCTCTCGTTCCTGGTAGCCTGTGCGATTCCGGCTACGCAAGCCCTTGCCCAAACTGCAGATGTCGCCACTGCTGCTAAAACGGCATGTGAAAAATCTGCCGTAGATAAGGGGTTTACCGTTTCTGAAGTTGTTTCAGTTGAGCCCAAAGGCACGGATGGCGCGAATGTCGTTCTTAGCCTATTACGGGAGGGAAATCCCTATAAGCTGACCTGCGGCTATACAGTTGCTGGCGGTGCATCCATTACCGAAGATACGACCACGAAAACAGATACGATGACGAAAACAGTGACGACGACGCCTGTTGCAGCAGAAACAAATACGGGTTTCCCTTGGTGGTGGCTATTGTTGCCGATTCTCGGACTTCCTCTACTGTTTGCCTGGTCCAAAGGACGGGGAGAGCAAACAACCGTACCAACCACTCGTAGTTATGAGGCCCCTCGCACTTATGAGACCGGTTTCGTGGCTAAGCCCTACGATGTTATCGTTCGGAACAGTGGTCAAACGGTCAATGTCTATTCTGGACCCGCTACCACGAATAAAGTCATTGAGACACTCAATGATACGCAGCGGGTTAGGGCGTCTGGCCGCAAGGATGGAGCTTGGACGGAACTCGCTTCTGGTGGCTGGGTACAAACGTCCTATCTTTCAGATATTGTTGTTTAACTGACGTGCTTCTAATCCGGAAAAGAGTTAAGAGGAATAATCCACCAGGATATCCTTTTCCTCTCTTCCGGATTTCAAAATTTTGAAAATCATCTCGAATACAGCTACCAAACATCTCTTGAAAATTGATCTTGAGGTGAACCCGCGTATCTTCATCAATCAAAAAAATCTTCTTTGACGCTGAATTACGCTCTGCCTGCTGTGGATTTTTCTCTCACCCTAATCAGCTAAACGACAGCCTCTTCGACCACTTCAACGACAGTCTCTAAAGCTGTTTTGGAGCGGTCCAGGACCATACAGGTCGCGGGATTTTCCACAAAGCCGAGCTTTTCGTAGAACCCTTGCTGGTAGGTGGTGCTTAAGAAGATTCGTTCTACTTTAGCGACCAAGGGATGGGCAAGAACCCCTTCTACCAAGGCTCGGCCCACACTATTGCCCTGATAGTCTGGGTCCACCACTACGTCCCAGAGCATCGCCCGGTAGACCCCATCCGTCGTCGCACGGGCAACTCCAATCAGTCGTTCTCCATCCCAGGCAGAAACGACAGGATCACTAAACAAAATCATAGTCTGGAGGTCATCCAATTGTCGGTCTCGAGCCCAAAACGTAGCCCGGTCAAACAGGTCGCTCAGGTCTTCTAGAGGAATGGCGAACTTGTCTGTGCTCAACTGGATGTTCACGGTGGACTCCTGCCTTTTCTATAGCATCCTAACAAAAAGAGTTCTGCCCTGTGCGGACTATTTTTGGGGGCGGTATGGAGAGCCCTCAATCACGCCCCAGCAAAGCGGTGTCTGCACCTCTGACATGCTAGAATAATTGGTAGCAATGAGTACAACTACCATTCATCTAAACTCCGGCTCGTGCCACAGGATATCTGTCCAAGGCCGGGGTTTTTGCATGTTTAGGTCTGAGACCAAACTTTAAGGGAGCGACCTTATGACGATCGAAGAAAGCCGCGTCGTATCGACTAATTTGCGTAGTGAGATGCAGCGTTCGTATCTCGAATACGCTATGAGCGTCATTGTCGGCAGGGCGCTCCCTGATGCGCGTGATGGCCTAAAGCCTGTGCATCGCCGCATTCTCTACGCCATGCACGAACTGGGTTTGTCCCCTGACCGCCCTTTTCGTAAGTGCGCCAGGGTTGTAGGGGAAGTGCTTGGTAAATACCATCCCCACGGTGATTCTGCCGTCTATGACGCTTTGGTGCGAATGGCGCAAGATTTTTCGATGCGGGTGCCCCTGATCGATGGCCATGGCAACTTTGGGTCAGTGGACAATGACCCACCCGCCGCTATGCGGTATACCGAGTCTCGGTTGACTCCGTTATCCAGAGATACGCTGCTGGCCGATATTGAAGCAGAAACCGTTGATTTCCAGGATACGTTTGACGGTTCCCAACAAGAACCAACGGTTCTACCGGCCCAACTTCCCCAATTGCTCCTGAATGGTTCTGCGGGAATCGCCGTGGGTATGGCAACCAATATTCCTCCCCACCAGCCTGGCGAACTGATCGATGGCTTGGTGGCTTTGATTGCCAACCCAGAGTTGACCAGTACTGAGTTGATGCAGTATATTCCTGGCCCTGATTTCCCAACGGGGGGAATCGTTTTAGGACGTTCCGGCATCCGAGAAGCCTACCTCACCGGCCGTGGTTCAATTCCGCTGCGAGGTATTTGTGAAATCGAAGTAATTGAGCAACGGGGCCGCCAGGATAAGAACGCCATCATTGTCACGGAGTTGCCTTATCAGGTTAATAAGGCGGGCATGATTGAAAAAATTGCCGAACTGGTCAATGACGAAAAAATTGATGGTATTTCTGATATCAGAGATGAATCTGACCGGGATGGGATGCGGATTGTTATCGAGCTGAAGCGCGATGCCTACCCCAGAGTTGTGCTCAATAATCTCTACAAACAAACACAGCTCCAAAGCAATTTTGGCGTGAATTTGTTGGCTTTGGTAAATGGTGAACCGAGGTTGTTGACGCTTCGGGATGCCCTCACGACGTTCTTGGAATTCCGAGTAGAAGTGATTACTCGCCGTTCTCGTTACGAATTGCGTAAATGTCAGGAACGTGACCATATTCTGCAGGGCTATCTGATCGCCCTTAGCCGCATTGACCGGGTGATTGCCCTGATTCGCGGTGCAGAAGACACAGCATCGGCTCGGGCTCACTTGATAGAGCAGTTCCAACTCTCTGAAATCCAAGCCAATGAAATCTTGAGCATGCAACTGCGCCGTCTCACTTCTCTAGAAGCGGGCAAAATTGAAGCAGAGCACGATGAACTCACCCGCCGCATCGAAGAACTACAGCGCTTGCTCGCCAGCCGTGAACTGATTCTGGACCTGATCCGCACCAATCTATTGGCCCTGAAATCGAAGTTCGCACAACCCCGGCGCACCCAGCTAATGCAGGGAGAGGGTGACCTCGAAGACCAAGACCTGATTGCTAACAAAGAAATGGTGGTTTTTGTCACCGAGCAAGGGTATGTAAAACGCGTTTCCATTGATACCTTTGGCGTCCAACGACGGGCGACGAGAGGTAAAGCGGGAACCCGCATGAAAGAAGATGATGGCGTGGAGCACTTTTTTGCTTGCTGCAACCATGACACCATTCTCTTCTTCACCAATAAGGGAACGGTATACGCGCTGAAGGGGTATCAAATTCCCGAAGGCTCTCGTACGGCCAAAGGGGCTGCGATTGTGCAGCTTCTCCCAATTCCCATTGAAGAAAAGATCACTTCTTTGGTCCCTGTCTCTGAGTTTTCTGAAGATGAATACTTAGTAATGCTTACCCAAGGTGGATTCATCAAAAAGACCACCCTCAATGCTTTTTCGCACATCCGAGCTAATGGTTTGATTGCCATTTCCTTAGAAGAAGGGGATGAATTGCGTTGGGTGCGCAAAGTCTCCGCGCAAGATGATCTGATAGTCGGTAGTGCCTTAGGTCGCGCCGTTCGGTTCCACTGTGATGAGCAACAGCTGAGAGCGACCGGACGGACGGCTCGGGGGGTCCGTTCCATGACCTTAAAGCAAGGGGATCAGCTTATTGCCATGGATATGCTCCCTCACGGAGAAGAAGCTCCAGAGGATGTGGACGCTGATATCTCAGAAGAGGAACTGACGACGGCCAGTGGGCCGTGGGTCTTGGCAGTCACGGCTAAGGGACTGGGCAAACGGGTTCCGGCCAAGGCTTTCCGGGCTCAAAACCGAGGAGGCATGGGTGTCAAAGCCATTAATTTCCGCAACAAAGAAGATAAATTAGCCGCCCTTAGGGTTGTTCATCCAGGGGATGAGTTGATGATTGTTACGGCTCGCGGTGTGGTCATTCGTCAAAGTGCGGATGAAATATCCGTTCAGTCCCGCGCGGCTACCGGAGTGCGGGTCCAAAAGCTGGATGAAGATGATTTCCTGAAGGCAATTACGGTAGTTCCAGAAACCGATGAAACGGGCCTTCTTGAAGAGGAAACTGAAACTGAATCTGAGTAAATGCTATCCAAATAGCGAGGTTATGAATACATTAAGGGGGAAATCCGATACAGTATAGACACTGAGATTTTTGCATATTTATTGGGATGCTTAGCCAATATAAAACACTGAATAATATTGCTGGGGAGGGGTGGAAAAACTCATGTCAGAGA
>CASBPW010000330.1 GCA_949127685.1 Candidatus Sivonenia alaskensis PMM_0068
CTTCCGAATTAATTATGCCCTTAGCTGGCTTTACTGTTTATAAAGGCACTATGAGTTTTATCCCTGCTGTACTGGCGGGAATCATCGGCACTGTATTAGGTGCACTTCCTTGGTATTATATCGGCAGATTTATCAGTGAAGAACGTCTAGAATATCTTGCAGATAAATACGGTAGATGGATTAGTGTCACCTCAAAAGATATCAAAAAAGCGAATGATTGGTTTAACCGACATGGCACAAAGGCCGTATTTTTTGGTCGCCTAGTTCCTGGGGTCCGTACCTTAATTTCTCTTCCCGCAGGAATTAATAATATGCCGATGATTCCGTTTATTTTATACAGTACCACCGGGACTACCATCTGGGTTCTTTTTCTGACGACTTTAGGCTATCAATTAGGAGAAAATTACAAATTAGTCGAAGATTATATCGATCCCATTTCTAAAATTGTCGTTGTTAGTATCGTCATTTTGTTTGTGATTTGGATTGTCAGAAAAAAAACTGCAACGTTATAAATCCTAATTGAGTATTCAGTGAGTAAGATTGCTTCCTCTTGTCTGCACCTTTACGCCTATGGTCGCTGGCATAACCCAGATGGACTACCGCCGGTTCCTCACCTTTAGCTTTATTTGATATTAATAGCTTATTTCTAGGGTGACCGAAGCAGATACCTTCGAAGAACCACCAATCACAGGCGTGGGAGGAGCCCCATCTGCTGCTTTGGCAAATTGGGCTTCGTATGGGCGGGGTTGCTCTACTCCCCCAGTTTGAGCCTGAATAGACCGAATTTCTTTAATCTTTAGGCCTAAGGCTTCTAAAACATCTTGACCCTGTTTTTGGGCATCTTGAACTGCGTCTTTTAGGGCTTGGCTACGGGCTTTTTCCGCATCACTCCGCGCAATATCAAACTGAATACCCCCTACTTGATTGGCTCCCGCACGAACAGCCGCATCTAAGATTTCTCCTGATTGCGCCACCGGGACGCGGAAACTGACACTATTTTGGCCCGTAAATCCATCGAGTACTTGCGTATCTTTGACTGGACGGTAGCGAGGATACAGCTGTACGTTGGTTGTCTGCAAGTCCTTGGCAGAAGCCGCTTTGAGTACTTCTATCAAACGATTCACCTTATTGCGTAGCTCATCTTGTACTTTTTCCGCCGTAGATCCTTCAGCCTGCACACCCAAGTTCATAATCGCCTCACTCACCGCAACTTTGACCTCACTACGACCCGTAACCGTCAACGTTCGTGCCGTTGTTTGCGCGAAAGAGGGTGAAGCCAAAGCCAGTCCAGAACAGAACAGCAATAGAGTAGCACTTTTCAAAATTCTGAAGCTTACGTATGGTTTCATCTCAATTCAGCTTCCTTACAGGGCGTTTCTCCAGCAGTTTTACCATGTAAGGACATACAAAAAGTGCAAAGAGTACCGCTCCGTTCCCCGTCTGTAGGATTTTATTCTCGCTCATCCAAAGATACATAGGGCATTTCTCGTTGCCCGGTATAGATCTGGGTTGGCCGGAAAATTCGGTTTTCTCCCAACTGCTCCCGCCAGTGAGCCAACCAGCCCGCTACCCGTGAAATCGCAAATACGGGAGCAAACAGGTCTTCCACAATGCCCATTTTGTCGTAGACAATCCCACTGTAGAAGTCGACATTGGGATAAACCTCTTTGTGCCCCAACAGTTCTTGTGCGTGTTCTTCTATGGCCAAAGCCACATCGTACAAATCGCTGTGCCCATACTTTTCAAAAAGCTGCATGGCTAAAGTCTGAAGAACCGTAGCTCTTGGATCTTTGATTTTGTAGACTCGATGGCCTAAACCCATGATTTTCTCTTTTTTCATCAGACGCTTTTCCAGGAAGCTGCGCGCTTTTTCGGGAGAACCAATTTTGCGCAACATCGCTACTACTTCTTCATTCGCGCCGCCGTGCAAAGGCCCTGATAGGGTGCCAATGGCTGCTGTAATAACGGTATAGGGGTCGGCCAAGGTAGAAGCCGTTACCAAAGAGCAGAAGGTAGAAGCATTGACGGTATGTTCTGCATGGAGAATTAGACAGACATCAAAGACACGGGCTGCTTCGGGCGAAGGTTCCTTTCCGGTCAGCATATAGAGAAAATTAGCGCTGTGGTCCAGATCATCCCTGGGCAGAATCGGATCGTCTCCGTGGCGCATCCGATGGAACATGGCCACCATCGTAGGCAGTTTTGCCAATAGACGTACTGTTGCCTCCCGGATATAAGATTCATCCGTTACTTTCTGGGTGCCCAGCGGATAAAACATGCCCAAGGCGGCCACACAGGACTGGAGTGCATCCATAGGATGCCCTGATTCGGGAAAGGATTTGATCATGTCCCGAATGCGAAATTTGACCTGGCGGTGGCTTTGTACTTCTTCGGTAAACGTTTTCAGCTCTGTGTGCGTGGGCAGGTGACCAAAGACTAAAAGGTAGGTGGTTTCCAAGAAACTACTATGCTCGGCCAGTTGCTCAATGGAAATTCCTCGATACTCCAAAAGCCCTGTTTGCCCATCTACATAACTGATATTGGAACGGGTCGCCGGGACGCCTGCTAAACCAGGGACATACTCACCAACCATCTTTTCTGTAACAGTTGCCATGTTTTGTATCTATCTAATGACCTAATGACTCATCTTAACTGGGAAGTTTCCCGATGATTGGCCTCCTATGGTACAGAATCATAATTCCAGAGCTTCGGTGCGTTAAGCTTTAGGCGGTACCCTCTGCCTATTTTCATGCTTGACGCCCTTCGTCCCAGTCTTGAACGGCTGGTACCCTATGAAACCCATGATCCTATGGGTGCTGACAAACTAGATGCTAACGAATTTCCCTACGACCTGCCCGCTTGGTTTAAGGAAAAGTTAGACATCCTCAGCCAGCAGGAAATTCAAGCTAACCGCTACCCAGATGCAGGTTATCTCAAGCTCAAGCAATCTATAGCGACCTATGCTCAGGTAGAAGCGAACCAAGTTTCCATCGGAAATGGCTCCGATGAGCTGATCCGCTCCTTAATTATCGCCACCTGTTTAGAAAACCGGGGGGCTGTTCTGGTCGCAGACCCTACGTTTTCCGTTTATCGCTTAGTGGCCCAGACGTTGGGCGTCTCTTGCTTTGATATTGGCCGGGATGATGATTTTCATCTGCGCTTAGACTGTTTGGATCCTTTGCTGCAAGCGTATCCGATTCGCGTGGTCTTTCTCCCCACGCCGAACTCTCCGACCGGGACAGCACTGACCGCTCAAGAGTTAGAAAAACTGCTCCGGATTGGACCTGAAACCCTGGTGGTTTTGGACGAAGCTTATTTTGAGTTCGGGGATATGAATCTGGTTTCCCGACTAGCTAACCATCCCAATCTGGTGGTGATGCGGACGTTTTCAAAGGCTTTTCGCCTGGCTGCCTATCGCGTCGGTTACCTTCTGGCCGATCCTCTGCTTATCCAGGCTCTGGAGAAAGTCCGTTTGCCGTACAATCTACCGGCCATCAGTGAACTCGCTGCTTTAGTGGCGCTCGATAACCGAACCGAACTTTTAGCAGCCTTGGAAGAAATCAAAGCAGAACGCACCCGGATTTTCCAGCATCTCCGACAGTTGTCTGGAGTAAACGTCTGGCCTTCCGCCGCCAATTTTCATTATTTTCGCTGTCTAGATCACGATGCCCAGCGAATTTATGAAGATTTGCGGAAGCAAGGTACGCTGATCCGAGCAACGGGCGGTGGTTTGCGCGCTACGGTGGGAACCCCGGCCGAGAATGACCGTTTTCTTTCTCGCCTTCAACAAGCCCTACACCTGCCGTAAGATAAAGAACGTGCGCCCGTAGCTCAGCGGATAGAGCAACCGCCTTCTAAGCGGTAGGCCGTTGGTTCGAATCCAACCGGGCGTAGATTTGTGCACAAAAAAATTTCAGCCATTCAGCCATTCAAATTGGTATAACCCCAGAAGAGATTGCTTCCATCACAGGATATTCCTTCATCCTGGAGGCTCTATCTGCCTTCAGCCCTACTGGGTCTAGGTCATCGGCGCAAGGATGGCCAAATTTGTCTTACCAGTGTTACCTAAAAACGGCCCCTTCTGAACCATGCTCGAGAACGAGCTAACTGACAATGCTTTTGAGCAAAAAGCCCACCACAAGACCAATGCCAGCCGCTGCCAACTTTCCGGTAGTGATCAGGTCATTCCAAAAGGCTTGGATTTGTGCAATGACATCTTGATTTTTAGGGACCACAGCCAAAAAAGTATCTACTAAATGCCAGCTCAACATGAATTCCTCTCAGCAATCTAATGGGCTTGTAGAATAATCAGAGTCATGTCGTCATTGATGCCTTGTCCCTTGGGAGCAAAAGCCAGCACCTCACTAAAGATATGGTCCAAGATGATTTGGGGGTCTCGATGGTGGGTCACAGCCCAGCGGGTTGCTTCCCTGAGCCGGTCTTCTCCAAATCGGTCATCTTGACCATTAGAGAGTTCCGTTAGCCCATCGGTATAGTAGACCACCACATCACCTGAGTGCAGAGTGATGCAGGACTGCTCATATTCACTGTGGGGATTTAAGCCAATCAACATGCCCGGAGTATCTAAAGTAGAGAGTTCCCCTTTTTTGGCATTCCAATACAAAGGAGGATTATGGGCAGCATTGGCATAGCAAAGCGTTCGGGTTTCAGGATTCAGTTCTGAATAGAACAAAGTGACAAAACGACTGGAATTCTCCAGGTCAACATACATAGCTCGGTTTAAATGCTGAAGGATACGGGATGGGCACTCCTGACGCAATACCTCTGCCCGGAGCATGCCACGGGTCATGGTCATCAGCAGACCGGCCGGCACCCCCTTCCCCATGACATCCCCAATCACAACCGCCCAGCGGTCTGTCCCCCATATTGGGATGAAATCATAGTAATCACCACCCACCCGATTCGCATTTTGAAAACGGGCCGCCAGCGAAAAATCAGAAAAAACAGGGCTACTCCGGGGTAGAAGCTGAGCTTGGATTTCGGAACCTATCTCTAACTCTCGGTCCAGACGTTCTCTGCGTTTGAGTTTGATCGTCAGTTCATCATTTTCAATAGCCACAGCGGTTTGATCCGCTACCAAGTGAAGGAGCTTAAAGCGTCCCTCCGTCCAGATATAACTTTTCTCGACCTCTGAGAGAATTCTGCCCGGACGGCTAAATACAAACAGACGTCCCCGTATTTGATTTTTGACGAGGATAGCGGCTCCATGCACTTGCATAGGCGCAGTACTGCCGATACGAGCACTTAAGCATTCGGTGAGCTGTTCGTCTATCCCTTCATCTTCCAGATTGGAGGGTAAAGCATTTATGCAGCCTTGGATATGTTCCAGAAAAACAGGATCAGGACAGTACACTTGATGGACCCGACCCTTGGGATCGTCATCTTTAAGCAGCACAATCGCCCCAGCTTCTCCGTCCGTCACCCGACACGCCATCAAAGGAACAAGTTCTAAAAGTTGCTTGACATTATTGAGACTGCGCAAGGCAAAACTCAAAGAACTCAATAGGTCTTGAGTTCTGCGTTTTTCCCGATCCAATTGCGCCACCAAGTCCTCAAGGGTCAAGGTGGGATCGTTATACTGCGGCATGGGGGAAGTCATCAGGACTACCTTTAGCGGGACAAAAATGCCCACTGGGTGTTACTCAGGGTATCCTATACCGTTCAAAAAGTAACGCCACACCGACTTTATTCTGTGACGATAGGAGCATCAGAAGGGGATTCAGCGCTCTTCGATCTCTTGACTCTCTTACGTCTCTGCTTTTTGGGTTTCTCTCCGTCAACCGGAGAACCGTCGGAAGCGACTACCTGCTCTGTAGCAGGATCTACTTTGCGCTTCAGTCTTCGTTTTCGCTTTTTGGGTTTCTCTGCATCGATCTGAGAACCGGCAGAGGTAGCGCTCGCTTTTGAGTTCCTTGTGACCGCAAGAGCAGGAACTGGGGCGGATACTGTTCCCGCGGGAGGAGCTGAAGTCACAGAAGGCTCGCTGGGACTGGCTAGCTCAGCGAGGGTCACACCATCCCCCTGTTTGGGGAAGGGAAGCACAGGGCTCCCTTGGAGGGCTTTTTGCATATACCCTTTCCAAATTGGAGCTACATAAGCGCCACCCGCAGTCCCTGAAACCATACGGCTATAGTCATCGTTGCCAATCCAGATGACGGTGACCATCTGGGGCACATAACCAGCAAACCAAGCATCCCTGAAATCCTGAGTTGTTCCTGTTTTCCCCGCCACAGTACGACCAGGAAGCTGCGCCCCAGCCCCCGTCCCTCCAGGAGAAACGACACTTTGCAAGGCGGAGTTGATCTGCTCTACTGCTCTCCGGTTCATAGTTGGTTCTCGGGTGGGAAGATTTTGTTCTACCAAATTGCCTTTGGTATCCGTAACCTGCATGATGACCGTTGGACGAATACGGTAGCCGCCATTCGCGAAGGCAGAGTATCCTCGGGCCAATTCCATCGGGGAAATATCTACTGCGCCTAAAGACATAGACAGATTAGGTTGAATAGGCGACTCGATACCGACATCCTTGGCCGTTTGCACCACATTACGAAGTCCTGCTTTCTTTCCGGCTCTCACCGCAGGGATGTTTCGGGACAGAGCAAGCGCTTGGCGGACGGTCATCTCTCCCATGAATTTATTGTCATAGTTACTCGGCGTGTACTTGCCGAAGGTCACCGGAGAATCGTCAATGATCGAATCTGGGGTGAGCACTTTTCGGGCAAAGGCCGTGTAATAAACAAAGGGTTTAAAGGAAGACCCTGGTTGACGGCGGGCCTGAATAACTCGGTTAAATTGGCTGGTAGCAAAGTCGACACCACCCACCATCGCTTTTACATAGCCCGTGCGGGGGTCAATGCTGACCAGCGCCATTTGAGAAACCCGACGGCCTCTCAGTTTGCGCACGCCATTGCGGACTGTATTCTCTGCCAGTCTTTGCAGGTCAAGATCGAGCGTAGTTTGGACTCTAAGCCCGCCTTTCAAAACAGAATCTTGACCATACGTACGGCGGAGTTCCTCTGACACAAAAGTACTGAAGTAGGTGACTTTGCGTTGGGGAGAAATCGCAGTCCCAAAGGTTAACTTTTCGGCTTTGGCGGCCTGCGC
>CASBPW010000331.1 GCA_949127685.1 Candidatus Sivonenia alaskensis PMM_0068
CCGATTTACAGAAGCGGATTCTCGAACTGATGAAATTACCAGAATCTCTGTATCACCTACATCTCAAGCAGGGCAAGACTTAATTCTTTTCTCTCGTCCAAAATCAGCGAACCGACAGTTATCAGCACAGTCCAAGATGGCGAAAAGCTAAAAGAGACTCCAGCAGGCTCCTAGGTCTCTCAAGAAGCTGACTCGGTGAAAACAATTTTGTACAAAGATTTCTGAAACTCGTTTTCTGCGAGTTCTAGCATCTCAACAATCGGACCAGCAAAGGGTGGATCGTCCACCATCGCAGCATATTCAGCTTGGGTCTTCCATAGTCCATAGTTCACACAGCGCGCCCCTTCCCCCGCGATGCTGCGGTGGAAATGAGTCGAAATCAATCCCGGTTGCCCAGCCACCATGTCCACGGCTTCTTTGGCTAATTCCATGAAGCGTGCCTGATTCTCCGGTTTTTTCATTTTGAAAATGCCGAAATTGATCAGTCCCTCTGTCTCGGTAGAAAGCTCGATCTCACTGCCTCCAGGCTCACTGATAAAAATTTCGTAGAGATGCAGATCTGGCTTGGGGAATTCAGAAAGCTTAGCCGCTTTTACTTTCACGTCGGCATTTTTGATAAAAGCGAAATATTCCTCTTGACTCTTCCACTGGGCGTAATTGATCACCCGTAGACCGTCTAAACTCCTATGGATGGTAGATGAAATAAATCCCGGCTTCGGTTTCCCTCGTTCTGATGCCGGACACATCGCAGCGGTGATGAAGTCTCTGATCGTATCCACTAGTCCCTGCTGCCACTCAGGCTCCGTGGGGAAAATAGCCATCACGGTGGTTAGATGATTGTCTTTAGAAACAACAGGCATCCTACAGACCTAAGTGATATTTACTTTTTATCGCAGGATGCTCCTTTTGCATAGCTTGAGGGCTTATGAGCAGCATCGATCCGTTATCTCAGGCTAGATCGAAAAGCAAGATTTCCGCTTCAGCGTCCGCAACCATGGTGAGGGATTCTTCCCCATTAATTTGCACCCCATCGCCTGCGCTGAGGGCCTGGCCATTCAGGGTTACGCTACCCTTGGCGATCTGTAGCCAAGCATAACGCTTCGGTTTCACTTCATAGGTGACCATATTTTGAGTCTCCAGCACTGCTGCGTAGATATCCACATCTTGGTGAATGGTGACGGCCCCTTCACGACCGTCTTTAGCGGCAATCAAACATAATTTGTTTTTCTTCTCCTCCAGAGGAAAGGCGCGTTGCTCATATCTTGGTGTCAATCCTTGCTGATCTGGAAGAATCCAAATTTGCAATAAGTGCACAGGCTCTGTTTGTGAGTGATTAAATTCACTATGGGTAATACCCTTGCCAGCACTCATGATCTGGGCATCTCCGGGCAAAATTACAGACCCCGTACCCAAACTATCCCTATGCTCCAAAGCCCCTTCTAGAACATAGGTCAGAATTTCCATATCTTTGTGACCATGGGTGCTAAATCCAGCGCCAGGGATAACCCGGTCTTCGTTGATTACCCTCAAGGCCCGAAAGCCCATCCGGTTGGGATCGTAGAAGTTGCTAAAGGAAAAAGTATGGTAGCTTTCTAGCCAGCCAATCTTGGCGTGACCACGGGCATTTCTGTCATGAATTAGATGGCTGATGACGTTTTGGGCCATAACTGAGACCTCATTAAGATGGAACAGGCTTCTTCCGTTGTAGACGGAAAATCATCCCATGACTAGCTTAGGACCTACATATTTTGCGGAGTATTGCTTGGAGGGTAGAGCTTTGCAGGCAGGCCTGTCCTGAAGAACACTGGTAAAGGTGTAAGCCACTTGCTAGGGTAGAAAAAATATCTTTGAAGGGTCCGTATGATGAACCAACCTAGTAAACCCAATTCAGGTCAAAAAGAAGTTGATGGTGCCGTTGAGGGGCTGCAATCTGCGGGAGAAGACCTTGGCTACAGTCTGACCCCGGAATCGGTGAATACGCAACCAACCCCCCAGGACCTCCTAAACGCAGCCGCAGCCTATACCCTCTCGAAAGTGGGGACAGGAGCAAACATTTCCAACTTCCAAAAAACTTCTGAGAAACCAGAGATCTGGGAAGGGACCGTGACGAGAGGGAATACAACGAAGACGATAACTGGGAAGAGAGTTCCTGGGGGCTATAAGTTTTCGGTCCAGTAAGGATAACCTGGATCTAGCCCCTATATTGTTTTACATGGCTCAACGTTTCCGGTTCATCTTGAAATACGGGTCACTGTTCTTGTTGACAGGGTTTCTAGCTTGGAGCGGTGGGTCAGTTTCAGCCGCTCAGCTTGAAGATCCGATCCAGCTTCTTAGCCGTTATCATCAAGCTTTACAGCAGCTTCCTGCTCCAACCCTGAAACGCTACACCCAACAGATCCAAACGAGCAATTGGCAAGAGGGCATCGCTACGGCAGACTTCCGTTTTCAGGAGGATGGTAGCTGGGAAGCCCAAATTCTGGATGGGGACAAACTGCGCACCCTCAATTCCTCGCAAGTGGAGCTAGTGGACCAGGGTGACCGCTTACGCCTGTATTCTCTCTATGTGCAACAACCCGACAAGCTCGCACCCCATGTAAGCGTTGATTTGGATGCCACCGCAGAAACCTATACGCCTGTCGTCATGGAAACGAGGGAATTAGGGGGCAAACCTGTCAGTTATCTACAACTCAAAGCCAATAATAAAGGTCGTTTACGCGAACTGTGGCTAGACCCGGAAACAGCCCTACCGCGCAGAGTCAAACTCTATCTATCTGGGATTTGGGGAGTGGCCAATATGACCCTAGATTTTCAGCCCGTCGAAACCTACTGGTTGCCCTTACGGACCCGTATGGAAATCAACATGAATTTCTGGGTGCCTGTCGGTTTTTCACGACGTACTTTCAACGGTTTGGTGGATATTGGCAGCCAATACACAGACTACCAGCTGGGAGCGCAAGCCGCACAACCTCTACCCTCGACTCCTGCTACAACCCAAACAGCTAAATCTCTCAGCAGCAAGTCGGACAACCGCCAAAGCGATGCTGCAAAAGACAGTGCGCTTGGCGCTCCCCTTAAGGTGAGTGTCTCTAGCCAAAGTTCGTCTTCCCTGCTGGCTGACCGCATCGCTGATTTTAACCTGAGTAAACCGGACGTAAGGGACCCCAGAACCCATCTCAATACGTTCTACACGTTAAAAATGGGCAAAACCAGCCTGCTGATGTACCTATTCCGCTTCGAGAGCAAACAGCCGCTCGTCCCTATGGAACCGGCCAATACCCAAGGAGATGCCTTCAAACTTTTTGGGAATTAAACGCCCAATTTTTTGAGAATTTCAGTTGCTTTCAGCCGCACCACTCGGTCCGTATCTTCTTGGGCGTGGATTAGAGCCTGCTGTACGACTGGATCTTGGACAAAGGGTTCTAAGCTAATTACGACCGCATAACGCACAGCCCAGTCAGGATCAGCGATAACCGAGAGTAAAACAGGAATCGCCCGAGGGTCTTGCAAAACGCCTAAACCTTTCGCTGAGGCCCGACGCACACTGGGCGCAAAATCTTCTGTCAGTCCCCAAACAAAGGTATCAAAGCTGTCGGGATGGGCCAGTTGGACTAAAGCACGAATCTCTTGATAGCGGGCAGCATAATCATGGTCATCTAAGTTTTGGATAATCAGCGGAACAGCTTGTTCCCCATAGCCAACCAGACCTTCCACAATCACGTCACAGATGGCACTGTTGGTGCAGCGCAGGCTACGAATCAATACAGGAATGACCTCAGCACTTCGGGTTGCTATCAACTGCTCGATAGCAATCCGGAGGTCTTCTTCGTTTTGAGCGGTTTGAACTTTTATAATTAGTACGGATAGGTCCACAAGTTTCCTACCACTACTAACGTCCCACAGGCGAGACAGCTCCACCTCTAAGCGCATTAGCCATAACAATGAAGGGTTCTAAGTTGGAACCGGAGCGAGGAATAACCGCATTTAGACGAGCAACCTGTCCACCGATTCCTCGGTCCGTATCACTGCCAGCCCAGCCATCGTAGAGGCGTATCATCCGGCCAAAGGCTTCTGCACTCTGACTGACCTGATACTTGAATCCCCGGAAATAAGGAACGGTATCTTCGCCAAAATTCTCCAGATACTCTTCGCTATCGAGATAGGAATCCATCTCCGCGTCGTAGCCCTGGCTTTCATAGAGGTTTAGATGACGAGAAATTTCTGCTTGGTCATAGGGAGCACGACCGAGTAAGAGCTTGTGGCTCAGCTCAATCGCCCGATTTTGAGAAGCCTTCTGGAAAAAACGAGTCTTGAAGACCTCACTCTTAACTAAAGCTCGAACAAAGCCCCGGATCGTCAGTTCGCCATTACGCAGTTGAGATTCAGCAATGGTGGGACGCTCACTCTCCATCACATAGGTATTGCCAAAGATTTGCCTATAGGTGGCGTACAAAGCTCCTTGAAATTCACCTTCAGTAAAAGGAGCCCGCAGCACAACCCTAGGTGTTTCCAAAGCCCCAACCGCCCGGATGCGCTCCTGGCCATAGGTTTCTGTTTGCTGATAGGGAGAGGGCCGGGCATATTCATTAGCTAAGATCCGGGCTCGGTCTCCTCCGATTTCACCCACTATCCGCCCCCCCTGAGGCTGAGGCACTAGCTGACGAGCCATTTCCAGGAACGGAGCCAAAACAAATATGCTTGAGGTGCTCTTCTGAGAAACACTGCTAAAGGTTGAACCAGTGTCTAGCCATACATCCCGTAAGGCGCTAGGACGAACAACGGTGATGGGTTGATTCAAGGCAATATTTTGATTGAGACGAGCCTTTAGACCATCTTTAGCCCGGTCGGTATCGCTGCCAGCCCAGCCATCATAAAGAGAGAAAAGGCGACTATAGCCTACAGAATACTGACCCGCCTGATAGTTGAATCCTCGATAGTAGGGAACGGTATCTTCACCAAAATTCTCCAGGTACTCTTGGCTATCGAGATAGGAATCCATCTCTGCTTCATAGCCCTGGCTTTCATAGAGGTCTAGATGACGAGAAATCTCTGCTTGGTCATGGGGAGCGCGACCGAGTAAAAGTTTGTAGCTCAGTTCAATCGCCCGATTTTGAGAAGTTTTGTAAAAGAAACGAGTCTTATAGACTTCACTCTTAACTAAAGCTCGGATAAAGCCTCGAACCGTCAGTTCGCCATTACGCAGTTGAGATTCAGCAATGGTGGGCCGCTCACTCTCCATCACATAGGTATTGCCAAAGATTTGCCTATAGACGGCATACAAAGCTCCTTGAAATTCACTTTCAGTAAAAGGAGCCCGCAACATAACTTTGGGAGCCTCAGCAAGAGCAGCCGTACCCAATCGGTCTCGACCATAAGCTTCTGGCTGAGCATAGGGAGAAGGAGTCGTCAGCTTATTGGGAACAACCATTCGACTTCCACCTATTTCTCTAGCCATGGACAAATATTGTTCTGCGACGGTCATAAGGACTCCTTAGTGTCTCTCAAATCAAATCTCTTGGCTTAAATTACATCTTGAATGACAAACCCGAGGCGGTTTTTGGGCTTTGAGAGAACCCTAGAGGATTTGGTGTCCTCTAGGGCTTTTCTCGCTTAGTAACCAGTTTTAGCAAGATTATCTGTCAAACGGGCCACCTGCCCTATCTGTGCCCGGTCACTATCGCTTGTGGCATAGCCGTCGTACAGACGCATCATCCGGTTGAAGGCATCGGTATTCTGACCTTTTTGGGTCTCAAAGCCTCGATAGTAGGGAACCGTATCTTCTCCAAAGTTCTCTAGATACTCTGCACTGTTAAGATAGGAATCCAGCTCTGCGTCATAGCCATGAGCATTATAGAGTGCCACATGATGAGAAATTTCTTGCTGACTATAAGGAGCACGGCCCAAAAGTAGCTTGAAATTCAGTTCAATGAA
>CASBPW010000332.1 GCA_949127685.1 Candidatus Sivonenia alaskensis PMM_0068
CATCGCTTAGACCTCACAGAACCTGATAGTCAGCACATAACCTTAACCCTCAGTGATGGATTATTCTTGGCCCAAAGTTCAGGTAACCTAACAAAACCGGTGATCTCTTCGGCCCTGGGATTGCTGATGGTGGGAGGAACGCTGTGCAATGATGCTTTGCTGCAAGCTAACGGCCATGGTTCAAATGCAAATAATGGCGAAAAAACGGACGCCTATGCCATGGGAGACCCGACGGAAAGTGCTCTGGTTGTGGCTGCTGCCCGTTTAGGATTAGAAAAAACGGGTCTGGAGCAAAACTTCCCCAGGATTTCAGAGGTGCCGTTTGACTCCGAACGCAAACGGATGACGACCGTACATCACTTGCCTGTAGGCCCGGATAACCTTATGGGCACGCCCTATGTTGCGTTTACCAAAGGGGCAGTGGATAGCCTTTTAGAAGTTTCTAACCGCGTTTGGGTGCAAAATAGGGCCGAACCCCTCACCGATGAGTGGCGTGCTCGGATTACTGCCACCAATGACGGATTTGCTCAAGAGGGGGTACGCGTTTTAGGGGTGGCCTTCCGGTCTTTGGCGTCAGTTTCTTCTAACGGGCAGGTCGGTTCTCTAGAGGAAAATCTGATCTTTATTGGCATGGTGGGCATGATTGACCCGGCCCGACCTGAGGTCAGAGAAGCCGTGAAAACCTGTCGACAAGCCGGTATTCGTCCTGTGATGATCACCGGAGATCATCCATTAACGGCCTACCACATTGCCCATGAGCTAGGGATAAGCGATGGAGGTCGGGTCTTGACAGGGCAAGACTTGGAACGCCTTTCTACTAAAGAATTGGCGGAATTAGTAGAGGAAGTATCCGTGTATGCCAGGGTTTCGCCGGAGCATAAACTCAAAATTGTGGAGGCTTTGCAAAGCCGCGGTCATGTAGTGGCCATGACGGGAGATGGGGTGAATGATGCCCCTGCCTTAAAAAAGGCAGATATTGGCATCGCGATGGGGATCACGGGTACGGATGTGGCCAAAGAAGCTGCGGATATGGTTTTGCAGGACGATAACTTTGCCACGATTGTGGCTGCCGTAGAAGAAGGTCGAACGATCTATGACAATATTCGTAAGTTCATCAAGTTCTCCATCGCCGGCAATCTTGGCAAAATTCTGGTCGTCATTCTGGCTCCTTTTTTAGGGATGCCTTTGCCCCTCCTGCCGCTACAAATTCTCTGGCTCAATTTATTGACGGATGGACTGCTCGGTTTAGGGCTGAGTGTAGAACCGGCTGAGCGTAATGCGATGCAGCGTCCTCCAATTGCTCGGGAGAGCAATATTTTTGGAGATGGAATCGGTAGACAGATCTTCTGGGTCGGATTTCTGATCGGTTTAGTTGCTCTTGTGGTCGGTTATGAAGCCTGGCAATCGAATCAAGCCCATTGGCAAACGTTGGTATTCACGACCCTTGCTTTTCTGCAAATTGGACAAGCTTTAGCCGTACGTTCGTTCAGAGATTCTGTTTTCCAGATTGGTCCCTGGTCTAACAAACTCTTGCTCGGTATGGTGGTTTTGGTCTTTGGATTGCAACTGGCGGTGGTGTACGTTCCTTTCTTTCAGGACATCTTTACTACGGTGCCCCTGTCGACGGAAGAGCTCGCTCTTAGTTTAGGGCTGGGTACCCTCGTTTTTTGGGGGATTGAACTAGAAAAATGGTTGATCCGGCGTGCGTAGGGAAGAGTCAGGTCACCTTCAGCCTTGAGGTTCAAACAGGTCTGGGAAGGTGGCTCCCACATCCGGATGAATGAGCTGATGGTCCTGCACATTAACTCCTAGGGCAAGGGCATGATCTTGGTCAAACGCTTGGTGACCCCAGTTGGCTAATTTCAGCACATAGGGCAAAGTGCTATTGTTCAGCGCCTGTGTAGCCGTCCAGGGTACAGCCCCTGGCATATTCGGCACGCCATAGTGCACGACCCCTTCTTCCACATAGGTAGGGGTTGTATGGGAGGTTGGACGGAGGGTTTCAATACAGCCCCCCTGGTCTACCGCTACATCTACAATCACAGAACCCGCTGCCATAGCCCCCACCAATGCTCTATCAACGAGTGTGGGCGGGCGTCGTCCTGGAACCAAGACTGCTCCAATCAGAAGATCCGCTTCCGGAACTAGGTGAGTAATGTTGGCAGAGTTGCTATATAGCAGGTCCACATCATGATTAAATAGGGTCTCTAACGAGGAAAGACGATCCACATTGATGTCGAGAAGAGTTACCCGTGCGCCCATCCCTACGGCAATACGCGCCGCTTCCGCGCCCACGACTCCTCCCCCCAAGATCACAACCCGGCCCGCACGTACTCCAGGAATCCCACCTAATAGAACACCTCGCCCGCCCTGTTGTCGCTCTAGGAAACGGGCTCCAAACTGGGGTGCCAACCGTCCAGCAATCACACTCATCGGAGCCAGCAAGGGCAATTTTCGGTCTGGGAGCTCCACCGTTTCATAGGCAATAGCAGTCACACCACTCTGCATTAATTTCTCTGTCAAGGTCCGATTGGCTGCTAAATGTAGATAGGTAAACAGTAAATGTCCTTTTTGCAGGAAGTCATACTCTTGGGTGAGCGGTTCTTTTACTTTGACCACCAGTTCAGGGCTCCAAGCCTCTTTTGGAGTAGCGACAATCTTGGCTTGCACTTTTTCATAGGCGTTATCTGAAAATCCAGAGCCGACCCCAGCACCTGTTTCCACAAAAACTTGGTGTCCCTTTTCTTGTAGAACTCTCACACTGCTGGGACTTAAGCCCACCCGAAATTCTTGGTCTTTCACTTCTCTGGGGACACCAATTTCCATCCGCAACCTCTCTTTAGTAGCTCTAAGCCCCACGCTTTCAACAATAATGGAAGAAGCCTCTGGACCCTACCATGCCCGCAAAGAAAAAAGAACAGCCCAAATCGCCCAAAGTCACTCTGCCTGCCCTCGCTCCTGGGGAAGTGGGTAAACTGACGACGGCACAAGTATTTGAAGCCTTAGACGCAGTGCTCATAGTAGATGGACGTAGTAAAGGAGAACGTCGTCTCAAAGGGATTATTGATTCTGTGATGTTCAACCCGAAAACCAAAGGCAATGAATTTCCGAAGAATAGACCCATCGTCACCGTCAGTTGGTTTGGTCTGCGCAGTTTAGTCTTGGCCTATGCCCTCAGAAAACGGGGTTTTAAAGTTTATGATATGGAAGGTGGACTGTTTCGCTGGCTATGGGAAAAGCGCCCTGCTGCTCAGTTATTTGATTAGTGATTTATAGCATCTCAGGGTTAATTCCTTTTTCTCTCAACTTCGCCACCAAAGAATGAAAAACCCAATCGCAGCAAGCTGCGGGGTATCTGAAGCAGAAACAGTCCTATTTATTGGAATCTATACCCCGTCCATCTTGAGAACTGGAGGCTTAGATGCAAGTCATCTAAGGGCTGAAAGCATTACCTTTTTAGATCAAAGATTTGTGGCACGGTTGGCTTCGTAGCCACACGACGATGGCCAAGGCCCAGGGAAGGGTTGGTCGCTAATGCTCTAGCGC
>CASBPW010000333.1 GCA_949127685.1 Candidatus Sivonenia alaskensis PMM_0068
TCCTGGCACTCCTCCTGGTACCCCTCCTGGCACTCCTCCTGGTACCCCTCCTGGCACTCCTCCTGGCACTCCTCCTGGTACCCCTCCTAGTGGCGTTGTCCCTCCTGGTGGTGGCAGTGGCAACAACGGCAGCGGTTGGTGGCCGCTTGCCTTATTAGCTCCCTTGGGTTTTATTCGTCCTGGTGGTGGTGCTAGTTCTGGTGTAATTCCTCCTGTTGCTCTAATCCCTCCTCGTAGGACTGGAGGAACTGGTGGTGGTCCTGTTGGTCCTGTTGCTGGTCCTGCTGGTCCTCGCGCTACGTTACCTCCTGAAGTTCCGGGACACCCGAAACGGAGAATCAAACGTCCAAAAAGATATATTAAGGGCTTGTGGTAGGAGGTTGCCTCAGTGGACGCATTCCATCAGCAAGGCGGAAATTCTCTGCAGCGAGTTTTAGCAACTCTGGGAATATGTTTGATTTGGCTCTGTACGGCTAGCTGGGTGAGCGCTGAAGAACTCTCCACCTCTATTGGTACGCTACAGACTCCTGATCATGAGCTGATTTGGGTAGAGGTCTCTTTAGGCGACCGTGTTCTGCGTTTACGTCAGGGAGATGGAACCATCCTTAAAGAAATGACTGTTGCCGTAGGTAAGACTTCGACCCCGACGCCAACAGGTAATTTCGAAGTGATGGAAATGGTGGAAAATCCTATATGGCAGAACCCTTGGGAACCTTCTGTCATCTATAAAGAAGGAGACCCAGCAAATCCTTTAGGCATCCGCTGGATTGGGTTCAAAAAATCTGGAGAAGAAGATTACGGAATTCACGGAACGGCTAACCGAGATTCTTTAGGCAAAGCCGTGACGCACGGATGTATTCGTTTGAGCAATGAAGATATCCCGTACCTGTATGACCAATTAGAAGAAGGCACGCCCATCGTTATTCACTAGAAGCTTATCCATGACTTCTGCCCTGTCCGCTCATCCAACTGCCCGTAGCGATGTTTTTACAGAATATCTTGCTGATGGCAGTGTGGTTATTTTTGATCCACTCACCAGTGTGGTGCATGAATTAAATGCCACGGGGGCTTTCGTTTGGGACTGTTGTGACGGGAGCTATGATTTTCAAAAAATTGTAGCGGCCCTTGAAGAATGTTTTGATGCCTCTTCTGAAATATCTACTGCTACGTTAAGAGAAGATGTCACTTATTTCTTGCAGGTTCTTCTGGAGAAGAATCTCCTGATATCCTCGCTCTCGCTATGAGTGTTCTTGCCGGAAGACGGGAAAATTTCCAAATTCTCCATAGCTCTTTTAGTATTGAAGGACCTGTAGAATGTCTAGCCCTTCTGGAAAAATTGCTGCATCCTTTTTGGATTGTCTCTAGGCGTGCAGAATCCTTTGAGGTTTTTATCAACCGGGAACGAGAGACGTACTATCTGCAAACTCCAACCCTCTGTCATTCGGGAAGTTGTACGGAGATTGTTCAATTTTGTGAATGGTGGTTGTTTGCTGAAGCGGTAGCCGCCGATACCGATGGATGCCAACTTCATGGGGGCGCTGTTGCTAATGAGCATGGGGCTATCCTTTTACTGGCACCTTCCGGGCATGGCAAAACGACCCTTACGCTAGCCTTGATGGCTCGTGGCTTTACCCCTTTTACGGATGACATTATCTTGCTGGACCCGCATACCTTGACGGTACAGCCCTTCCCCCGATGTTTCCATGTGGACGCGGGCACGACACAGGTCATTCAGCAGTTGAGCTTCAAGGAGGGCTACCATAGGCCTTCCTTGGAATGTCTCGAGGTGGAAAATACCTTAGCGGAAGCATTGTACCGACCGCTCCAATGGGGAACTCCTCAAATCCCCAGTTTGATCTTGTTCCCAGAATATAGACCAGGAGCCGCTCTTCACCTTGAGCGATTACGTCCGGCCCAGGCCTGGATGCTGCTGATTAACAATTTGATGGTTCTCCCTGCAAATGCTCCTTCTCGATTTGGGACGCTACGGGCCTTAGTGGATAGAGTGCAGGCTTATCAAATGGTCCATAGCGATTTAGATAAAACTATTACGGCTTTAGAACGACTACTTGAAGGAACCTCTACCCCGAAGGAAGAGTCATAGTCTATGGACCTCGCTGTATCGCTCGTCCGTTATTTAAGTTGTCCCCCTAGCCGACGTAAGCCACTGCCATGGTTGGCGACGCTTCCTGTGGAAGCATGGGAACAACTTATTGCCTATATTGAAGCTCGAAGTTTAACGCTCGCTGCCTATCGCTGCTTTGTGGTAGAAGCTCAAGCGCCAACGTTGCCAACGACTCTAAAGGCTCGTCTACGCCGCGCTTATATACAAGCGGGGATTAGTGTGCCATGGCTCAATCGTGAACTTGCTGAGGTTTGCCAAGCGCTGGTTCAGGCTGGAATTTCCCCTGTTGTTCTCAAAGGTCCCCATCTTGGTCCCCTCCTTTGGCCCGAAGACCCGACCCTGCGTCCTTTTGGAGACCTTGACTTATGGGTGCAACCTGTTGATATTCCGCAGACAGAAGCTGTATTGCGTGGGTTGAACTATGGGGGAGGGCCTGCTGAACCGATTACCTCTCTTGATTTTTGGTTTCATGAACTCCCCGCTTACCAGCGTTCAGGGCCGGGGGCCCAGCAGATGAGTGTAGTTGATTTACACTATCGTTTGGCCCCAGATTATTTGCCGATTGGGGATGAAGAAGCCATCTTCAAGCGAGCTACTCCGTGGCTATATGGGGCTAAAGTCCTTGCCCCAGAAGATTTGTGCGTTTATTTGTGCAACCATACCGCTCGGCACTTATTTATCGAACCGCGTCCAGAGCTTCTCTTCCGGTCTACCTATGGATATATTGGCGAGATAGGCCGATTGCTAGATTGTTATGCACCCACCTGGAGTTGGGATGTCATTGCTGAAAGGATTGCCAGTTCTCGTTATTCGAGGGCTATGTCGCTACCCCTCCGGTTAGCAGCGGTCCTTTGGAAAATTTCTCTACCGGAAAGTATTGCCAAACTCTGGAA
>CASBPW010000334.1 GCA_949127685.1 Candidatus Sivonenia alaskensis PMM_0068
AAGAAGCTTTAGCTCTTCTTGCTGAAGCGAAAGAGAAACTCAAACGATATGATTCCTGCCAATCTCAAGCAGCACCCCGAATTCGCGAGCGGCAGCCTATTGAGCAAAAAATCTATGCAGAACAAACCAAGCTGGAAACACAAGCGAGTCATCTTCGCTATGAAGGGCAGAAAATTCAAGGAGAGCTTTCCAAGCTCAGTTTCTACCAACGTCAACTGGAAAAGGTAACGGAAAATATTACCATTCTGCAAAAGAGGCAAGTATATTTACAGCGAGTCTTGGATAAAGGTCAAGACAGAAAACTTTTCAAAGAACAATTGGAACTGCAAAGAAGTCATTGTGAGACTCAGTTAAGAAAATTAGGAGATAAGCGAAATCTACTTTTGGAACCCGATGCACAATGTCCTCTATGCAAACAAGAACTGCGTGAAGATCATTTGCTTCTTATTCAAGAAAGTCATGCGCAAGAAGAACAAGAACTCAATGATACTCTGCTTGTTTTGACAGATCAGCTCAGTGTCGTGAATCATGAGATTCGAGTTTTACGAGAAGAGTATGGCCTGGTCAAAAAAGAATTGGAGACTTTGGAGACTTCTCTACAGCAGAAAGGCACACTGGAGCAGCAGCTTCAAGCACTAGAGCAGCGGAACCAACAGGCTAAAGAACTAAAAATTCAGGAGAAGAATATTCTTATTCAGTTAGAGCGACAAGATTTTGCCCACGAATTAAGAACTCATTTAGTTCACATTGATGAAGAACTTCAACAACTTAACTATGACGAGAAAGACCATGCACTTGCCCGTGATCAAGTAGAACGTTGGCGATGGGCTGATATTAAAGTATCCGAGCTAAATACGGCTCAAAAACAAATAGAGCGGATTGAGGCAGAACTTCCCGCTAGCCAGGAAAAATTAGCACGGTTAGAAGCCCAACTAGCCACGAGAACCTATGCTGAAGAAGACCAACAAAAATGGCAACGATTGAATAACCAACTCACAGAACTTGGCTATAACCAAACCTACCATCGCCAAATTCGACAAGAACTCCAAGAAGAACAGCACTGGTTGCTCAAGCAACAAGCTTTGGCACAAAGCAAAGCAGAATTCCCAAAAGACAGAGAACTTTTACTCCAGTTCGAAGATGGAGTCCTACGCTATAAACAAGAACGAGAAGCCCTAGAGACTCAACAGAAGGACCTCGCAGAACATCTTGCTCACTTTGCTGACCCTACCGAAGAATTAGTAACTCTTGAACAGGAGCTTAGACTACATCGAGAGTCCCAAGAACAATGGATTGCCGAGCGAGGAGCCCTAGAGCAATCACTCAAGACCTTAGATGATTTAGCTAACAAAATCGCGGAGAAAAAAGCTCGCCTAAAAGATGACCAACATCAGCAGCGCGTATACCGTGAGTTGGCCAAGGCCTTCGGCAAAGATGGAATTCAAGCGCTCATTATTGAAAATGTATTGCCCGAATTAGAAGAAGAAACCAACCGACTTCTATCCCGCCTGACAGACAGTCAGCTCCACGTACAATTTGTCACCCAGAAAGCGGCTAAAACATTGAAGAAAATGATCGATACCTTGGATATCTTGATCGCCGATGCCCGTGGGACCCGTCCCTATGAAACCTATTCAGGTGGAGAAGCTTTTCGGGTCAACTTTGCCATTCGTTTAGCCCTTTCTCGTCTACTTGCCCGCAGAGCAGGAGCAGCGCTCCAGACCTTAATTATTGATGAGGGATTTGGGACCCAAGATAGTGAAGGACGAGAACGTTTAGTCAGTGCTATAAATACAGTAGCGAGAGACTTTGCCTGTATTTTGGTGATTACTCATATTTCTGACTTGAAAGAGGCATTTCAGTCCAGAATTGAAGTTCTTAAAACAGACGAAGGTTCTCAATTGAGTGTGATACTATAAATTCGTCTTAGTCTCTAGGCAGTCATGCAAGACCATGTCAGATAACGCAAAAGACCGTCCCCTGTATGTGATCTCCGTAGCCGCAGAACTGGTTGGGATGCACCCCCAAACCCTCCGCCTATATGACCGCGAGGGTCTTGTTAGCCCTTATCATCAGCCGGGGCAAGGGAAGGGAAAAAGTGGCAGAGAACGCAAAACCCGTCTCTATTCCCAACACGATATTGAAAAACTGATTTATATCAAATACCTCACCCAAGAGATGAAAGTAAGTTTGGAAGGGGTCAAGGAAATTACCAAGCTCCAGCGCGAATTGGAAACACAACAGTTGGAATTAGACCAGCGCAAAAGAGAACTCGAGCAACAGAAAACCCGCATGCAAATGGAAATTGCTCGTCTCAGGGGTCAAATTTCTACCTTAGAAGACCAGACAGGGCACATTTAACGCTGATTCCATCGTGCTAAATAAGAAGCATACAACCCAGGATCCTGCGGTGATGCACCGCGCATGCTACAAAGAGCAGCAGCAAAATCTAGCGCTCGGTTTAAGGTGCTCTCTAAGGACCAACCCCGATGTAGGCCCAGTAGTGTCACGGCACTAAAGGCATCTCCTGCCCCTACCGTATCTACCAATGCTTCGACCACTAAAGCCTTGCCCCGATATTTTTTTTCAGGAGTAAGTAACCAGGCCCCTTCTTCACCCAAGGTAAGAGCGAGTAGTTCCCAGCCTGATTCCAAACATAGGGCGTGAGCCGTTGCTTCAACGTTACTTTTGGAAAGATCCGCTAGCTGCAATGGTCCAGCCATTGCAGCCAACTCATCCCCATTCATCTTGACCCAGCGGGCTCCTTGAAGGAGAGCACGGACTCTTTCTATTTCCCACCAAGGAGATCGGAGATTTAGGTCTACAAAGACAGAGGGAATCGTCTGCCGCAAGGCCTGTACAGCCACTTGAGATGCCCCTCGCCCTATCAGGGTGCCATGGTAAAGCAGAGAACAACGCTGGCCTTTGAGGATGGCTAAGGCCGCGTCTGAGTCCATAAAGTCATAGGCTTGGTTAGGCAAAATCGTAAATTGCGGTTGCCCTTCTTCCAACGCGACACGCACAACGCCTGTTGGGTGCGCAGGGTCTATTTGAATTCCAGCAGTATCCATTCCCCAGGTCTGCATGGTGCTGAGAATATGTTCGCCACGAGAATCTTCTCCAACTCGGCTGAGCAATAAAGGAGAAAGTCCAAATCCCTTTAGATGCCACGCAACATTAAAGGGCGCTCCCCCTAAGACCGCTACATTGCCAGGGAATAGATCAAACAGAACTTCCCCCAGAATCACCGGTCTTCCTAGCAATGGTTCCATAAGCTATTCGTAAGGTTATCGATCCAAGATTTCAAGGGTATTTAGTAAAAGAAATTCCCCTAATTATGCATGGGATTCATCCACTGGCTGTTTCCGCGCACAAAAGTATCACTTTTGGCGCCTAATTTTGGTCGAGACCGCTTTATTAAGTGTGCGTAGTGTACCCAACTGTCCAGCCATTGTACCCAACTGTCTATAAAGCTTCTATGAGGTGAACAAGTTGGGGTTGTTATCCGGGCATTCTTGCTGTAGCGAAGGTAAAAAACTGATGCGACTCCTCTCTATGATTCTTTTCTATCAATGCTGTCAACCATGTTGATGGTTTGGTGTTGGCGAGATCTCCCGAGGGTTTTCTGAAGAGTTTCTATCGCATTTAGATGAACTCATGCGCTCGGTGAGGAGTGAACAAGATGTCCTGGTTAAAAGCAGGCAATTTTTTAAACTGCTTACAGCTGTTTGGCTGTGCAACCCTCCTCGGACAAGTGCTTCTTGCGATGCCTGCCCAAGCAGAAGAATGTGCAGACACCGGCTACGAAGCTATTCAAGCCTATACCTATCTCAATCGTTTCCGGTCTGAGCCTAAGACCTATGCAAAAAGAATTGGCCTTAATTTGGAATACACTAGCCCAGCCCCTCAACTTCGCTGGAACGGTCAATTGGCTACGATTGCCCGTCAAGTAGCCGAACGTATGGCGCAAGGGAACTACTTTGCCCATCGCGACCTAGACGGACGGGGACCCAATCAAAGGGTTGCCTCTGCAGGATATAACCTACCTTCCGATTATCCTCGCAATTCAGAGGCCAATAATCTTGAATCCCTCGCTGCTGGGGCTCCCAACGGAATCGAAGCCATCAATCAATTAGTGTTAGATATAGATGTATCTCCCCCTTCCCATCGAGTCCATATGCTGGCCCTTGACCCCTTTTATCAGGAGCATTCTGAAGTTGGGATTGGGGTGGCCTGTGTTCCCGAGAGTACCTACAAGTACTACTATGTAGTGCTCACTGCGCCCAAGGCTTTAGACCGTAGGGTTGCTGGAGCGACTGATGAGAGCGCATACCGTTAAAACACGTCTGGATGCAGCGGATTTTAGAACCAGTAGTGCAGTGAGTCGAGTATGGATTCAAGCAAACGTCCTAATATTAAGGCTTAACGCACGGGATGAAAGCAATGCAAAAGGAGCGTTTCCGCTTGATTCAGGCCTTGCCTGGCTGGATCTGGAGTTTTCTCCTCTTGGCACCGTTCATGTTGCCTATTCCGACTCTGGCGCAAGCTACTCTTGGGAAACCGATCTGGAAGGGGAACAGTGCAGGCTATCAGGTGCAGTGGACTACAGCAGACCTGGTTGCCTTGCCCCCGGCAGGTGGCAAACCCCTTTTTTCAGCGCGAGCGATGGCCCTGAAAGACTTTGCGGAGGTAGATCCCCAAGGCAAGAGCGGCTGTGAGCAGAGTCGCGAGTTGAGTATGCTCTCTCTGGTGGGGACCATCGTCAGTTATCAACAAGCGGACGACCTCTCTTGTCCAGGAACCGCTCACCCTGCTGCGCAGACCCGCTATCAGACCCTGAACCTAGCCCGTCCAGCTCAGCCCCCTCTCCTCACCGACCTGTTCTCCGAAGCCAGTGTCCTCAAGTCTCTCTTGGCGGAACCGACGATTCGGGCTGCGTTGCGAGACCTTAAGCCCGCCAAGCTGCCGAGCACAACCCGGCAGCTTGTAGCGTTACTCACCCAGTGGAGCGGCGCCTGCGACTATAGCTTCTCCAAGGATCTGCTCTCTCGCTTTGCCTTTCATCACCTGGAGGGGGGGAATGTGGCCATGCGCATTGGCCTCTCCCACGGCTGCGAGGCGATGCGAGGCAAATTGTACCCTCTGGGAATTCTCTTACCGATACCCAAGGCGATGCGACTCCCCTTAATGAAGGCTCAATCCCGTCAGGCAGGATTTCTGATGAAAGACCAGCGGCGTATCGCCCAAAAGAAGGTGACTATCATTGCGGTCACCCCTAAATAATCATCCCGTGGGCAAGATGGCCTAATACTGAAACACCAGGCAGCGGATCTCCATTCATGCTGTACGAAGATATAGTTTATTTTTGTGAAAATATTAGTGACGGTTCGGCTATGTGGCACTAGCATTAACGTTGGCATAGCTGAGGCATGTTCATGGCATTCGATCTGCTGAAGGCTCGCTTTGAGGCGGTGGCACTTGCAAAATCTCAGGTGGCTGGACTTCAAAATTTAGAAGCCGAAAAACCTGTTGATACAGACTTTCAAATTGATCGGTTTATTCGAGAATGGCGCGAACTCCCCGCACGACCTGAGGGGGCACTACCCTTTATAGGTTTAGGGCTGGGGCGGGTGATGACGGTCGCTCCAGATGCCGTGGATGACGATGAAACCGAGACCTTTGAGTTTGACATTGTCAAAGCGCGGGCACAAGCGCTTGCTTTGGTGCAGGCCAAGTTGGAATGGCTAGAGGACCAGAACTCCCAATCGCCACTCCCGGACGACTACGAACTCGATACCACCATCCGCCAACTGCGCAACCTCCCCCCTCGCCCTGAGAGCGACCCCCCGTACCGAGGATTGGGTTTTGGGAAGGTTTCCGTTGAAATACTGCTCACGATCCAACAGTTACGTCATGTCATGCCACAGGCGAAGAGTGCCCAGGCTTTTCTAGACCCTTTGAACGATTGCATGCAGAACTACCAAATCAATACCCCCTTGCGCAAAGCGGCTTTCCTGGCGCAACTGGCCCATGAGTCCGGTCAGCTAATCTTTACCCGCGAAATCTGGGGACCTACGGCCCAACAGCGAAAGTATGAACCGGGAACACGCCTAGCTACGATGTTGGGAAATACTAAACCAGGAGATGGTTCTCTATATCGGGGGCGCGGGCTTATTCAACTAACCGGCAGGGCCAACTACCGCTCCTATACTAAGGCCGTAAAACAGCGTGACCCCAAAGCTCCTGATTTCGAAGCCACTCCCAATGATGTGGCGGCTCCACAATGGGCAACGGACTGCGCAGGCTGGTTTTGGAGTACACGCAAGTTGAATCCCCTCGCGGATGCGAAGGAATTTAAAATCATAACCAAGCGCATCAACGGCGGCTTCAATGGCTTAGAAGACCGAATGAAGTTCTATCAGCGTGCCCTTGACACATTTCTATAACTTCTTCGTGCCCTCCCTATCCACCGAGCAAGCAGGGTAGGGGAGGTTGTCAAAAATCTATGGTTGAGCGAGTAGAGGTGACAGAAGGTACGGAGAAATCTGCCAAGCGGCCTCCTAAGTCGAATAATCGCTCCTCCTCATTACCATTTCCTGAAGACGCTAAAAGCCTTGTAGGGCAGTTCAAACAGCTGTCCAGAGGATTGTTAGAATAGAGTATAGAACTCGCCTTATTTTTTTGCCGGTGATTCGGAATGGTACAAGCGCTCTCCAAACCACTGACATTGGCAGAGTTTCTGCAACTGCCAGAAACCAAACCTGCAAGTGAATATATTGATGGTGAATTCAACTAAGCCTGTGCTTATCAAGTTTTGTTATCTAATCATGGCATTAAGGATGACCAAGAGCTTGCGCATCCGCCACCTTTATCAGCTTGCCTTGCGCGAGTGAGATCACTGATCTTGTTTGAACAGTAGCAACGCCACTCAGACACTCCGTCAGGTGATATCAGATGATCGGATGGAAGGGGGGGTGCTTACTTTTCCCGTTAAGTCTGAAACGCAATCGGGAAAGAGAGCGTAATATATTTGTAGGCGATTGTAATTTATGATAATCAACTG
>CASBPW010000335.1 GCA_949127685.1 Candidatus Sivonenia alaskensis PMM_0068
CCCAAGCCCCTAGGTAAACTCCGACAAATTTGCCGATGCAGGCAACGGCCAAGACCAATAAGCCAATCGTCAGCACCTGAGGATCGAGAAGACGGACTAGATCCACTTTGAGTCCAGCAGAGGCAAAGAAAATGGGAGCCAGAAATCCTGCGGTGACTAGTTCCAGGGTATGGCCTACCTCTTGACGAAAACGAGGAGCTTGACCGGCTAAAATACCGACCACAAAGGCCCCTAATACAGCTTCAATGCCCATCTCGTGGGTCAGGGCCGCAACGCCAAAAGCCATAACCAAGATGACGGAGAGTTGGGCCGTCGTCCCGCCCACCGTTTTGTCCACGAGAGCGATGATCTGAGCGACTACGGTTCGCCCTACGGTAAAAGCAATGGACAGGAAAAGCACCGCTCCTCCCACAGAGCGTCCTGCCGAGAGTAGGTCCACACTGCCACTGGTCGCCAAACCCGCTACCACAGAGAGTAAAATCCAGCCGATGGTATCGTCCGTCATCGCTGCTGCCAGCGTGACCTGACCAATATCTCGACGAATCAGCTTTAAATCCATCAGCACTTTCGCGATGACCGGCACCGCTGAAATACTCATCGCCACGGCCATGAACAAACTGAAAAGCAGACGCTGTTCTGGATTGGCGAGGAAAGCATCGGGCAGCAGATATCCTAGGCCCAACCCTGTGATGAAGGGCACTACAATTCCGCCCAGAGAAATCATCAAGGCTGATTTGCCTTTGCGCACAATTAGGTTGAGGTCCGTTTCCAAGCCCGTAACAATAAGTAGAAACAAGACCCCAATCCAAGCAACTACGGAGAGTAAATCCGCCTGGGCTTGGACTTTCGGGAATATCTCCGCCTGTATCTGCGGGAGCAGCAGTCCCAAAACAGAAGGTCCTAGAACTACGCCTGCAATCAGTTCTCCTACCACCGGAGGCTGGTTGATCGTCCGCATCCATTCACCCAATCCACGGGCTAGAGCCAAAAGCAGGCAAATCTGGAAAAGCAGCAAAAATAGGGCGTCATGACTCAGGGACTTGAGTACCTTAGGTGCAGCCTGTACAATCTCTGCGGATAGCAAAACGGGGGAGAACTCAAGCATAGGTAGCCTCGTGAGGAGCATCTAGAGAAAGAGTTGGAGCGTAAGAATTGGCCAAAACAATGTATAAGGGACAATGTATCACGGGTTTCAAAATCGTACCTGCCAGACGTGATAACGGAGAGCTCCTAACTAAAGCACATCGAACAATTCAGATTTATTGAATACTTATAAATTCGATTATTCTCTATATGTTTCTGTTTGCAAAATGCAATGCTACTTTAGGTTCAAGAATAGCCTTATTCCTCACAGACATGGAGTATCTGGATATACATTTAACTTAAACGCAACAAATATTTTAGAGCCTAAGTGAAATTGGCAATTCTCACCAAATCGATCGCTATTAACTAATCGACGCTGTTTATAGCCTTGCGTAAGGCTGTGCAAAATTGGGTTGTTTCAGCCATGCGCTCATCTGGTGTAGCTTCAGCTAATTTCCGGACAAAGGCAGAGCCTACAATCACTCCATCAGCGCCCCAATCCACCACTTGCTGGGCTTGCTCCGGGCTGGAAATACCAAAACCAACACAGACAGGAAGGTCCGTAAGTGCCTGCAATCGGTTGATCAAGGGTTGGAGTGCAATGGAGACTTCCCTCCGGACTCCGGTTACCCCTATGACACTGACGAGATAAACAAAACCACGCGCTTGTTTGACAATTTTTTCAATGCGCTCTGTGGGACTGGTCGGAGCCACCAACTGAATGACATCGATGCCTCTTGCCTGAGCAGCGTGCACCAGCAGATCCGATTCTTCTAAAGGTAAGTCCGGGACTACCAATCCTTTGGCTCCTGCTTGGGCAATTTTGTCGAGAAAACGCTCAACGCCCAAAGAAAGTATCGGATTGTAGTAACTGAATAATATCAAGGGTGCCTTGAGCTTGGGCGTCAGCCGTTCTACTAAAGACAAAACATCTGCCAAGGTAGTGCCTTGTTTCAGGGCACGGGTAGACGCCGCTTGAATGACGGGGCCATCAGCCAAAGGGTCACTATAAGGAATCCCTAGCTCAATTAGGTCTGCTCCAGCCTGGTCTAAAGCTAATAGAGCGGCTTCGGTGGTTGCCAGATCCGGATCCCCAACCGTTAAAAAAGGAATAAGCGCTTTTTGTTGATGGGCCTTGAGCTGGGCAAAGCACTCACCGATGGATACAGCCATAGTGCCAGAGAGAAAAGCAAAGCTTAGTGTACCGCTTCCTGAGGTTCCCTAGAAGCTTGCTGCTCAAGACAAGTCTAATATTGCGGTCTGTACCCTCTGTGGCAAGATACACCTGCCCGCCAACCCAGGAGCCAGTTTCTGCCCCTATTGCCCCTGAGCGACTTAGTTTATAGAGATAGTGAATTAGGTCCTGAATATGGGAATCCTATAGTCATAATCGAGTAGATTCTGTTGATTGTGCAAAGAAGGCTTTGAATGCAAGCCTTCTTTTTTTGCTTGTGGCCCGTAATTTCAAAGGTTGAGTGTGCACTCCAAGCTCATCTTGAGCTTGCTCCCAGCCATTCTTTTGAGTCTATCTCCATGACAATGAGTAAATTTCTGTAAAGTTGTGTTAAGCTGGGTGTAATAAAGTATTTTGTAGGAGGTTCAGTCATGGTTAGTTTAGCTGCGATCGCTCAAGCATCTGAGCCTGCTGTGCTCACAGTAGACTTAGATTTCAAACAGTTTTTTGTCTCCCTTGTTGAATCGGCTTACCGTGAAGGGTGTTCTCTGGAAGAGATTTACAAAGACATTGCCAAGTTGAAAACGGAACTTGTGATTCCTGATTTGGATAGCTTTCCGCTGAAAGAATGGGCGCTACAGACCTATTGGGCTATGGAGAAGCGTGGGCTCCAAAACCAAACGGCAGTGGCTGTTTGTGGCCTGTGTGGCAAAATCGCTCCGGAACGTGAACTCAACTGTGCAAACTTCTGCCCATATAGTGCATAGACCCTACCGATAGGAGCTTCCTGTGAGCCATAACTTCAACCAGATGATTGAGTGAGCCACAGGTAAGGGAATACTAGGTTTACTCCAGTAATTCTGTTACGTGTACGTAGAAGGCTTGATTTCAAGCCTTCTTTTTTTTAGGCTTAGCAGGCTGGTACGCTGCTCGTAAATTCTGGTCTAGACGGTCAAGAAATTGTTGGGTCCTTAGCCAGGGCTGTTCTGGACCAATGAGCACCGCCAAATCTTTTGTCATAGCGCCTGATTCCACAGTCTCCACGCATATCCGCTCGAGCGTGGTGGCAAAGTTTTCTAAGGCTGCATTATCGTCAAACTTAGCCCGATAAAAGAGCCCGCGGGTCCAAGCAAAGATAGAAGCAATCGGATTAGTGGAGGTTTCACGTCCCTTTTGATACTCCCGGTAATGCCGAGTCACTGTTCCATGAGCTGCTTCTGCTTCCACTGTATGTCCATCAGGCGTAAGCAATACAGAAGTCATCAGGCCCAGAGAACCAAAACCTTGAGCGACCGTATCGGACTGGACATCGCCATCGTAGTTTTTACACGCCCAGACGAAACCACCTTTCCACTTCAGAGCCGCCGCCACCATATCGTCAATCAAACGGTGTTCGTAGGTAATCTTGGCCGCTTTGAACTGGTCCGCAAATTCTTGTTCAAACACTTCCTGGAAGAGGTCTTTGAATCGTCCATCATAGGCTTTGAGAATTGTATTTTTGGTAGACAGATACACAGGCCAACCCTTCATCAGTCCATAGTTTAGGCAGGAGCGGGCAAAGCCACGGATAGAATCATCCAGGTTATACATGCCCATCGCTACCCCACTACTGGGGAAGGCAAAGACCTCATACTCAATGGAGTCGCTACCATCGGATGGGGTGAATTTCATGGTTAAAGTCCCAGGCCCAGGCACTTTAAAATCCGTAGCCCGGTATTGATCTCCAAAAGCATGACGGCCAATTACAATCGGTTCTGTCCAACCGGGTACGAGGCGAGGCACATTCCGACAGATAATCGGTTCGCGGAATACAGTCCCACCAAGGATATTGCGGATCGTGCCATTGGGAGATTTCCACATTTTCTTAAGCTGGAATTCTTCTACCCGCGCTTCATCAGGAGTAATCGTGGCGCATTTCACCCCAACTCGATATTGCTGAATCGCTTTAGCCGCTTCGACGGTTATCCGGTCTTCGGTGGCATCCCGGCTTTCAATACTCAAGTCGTAATACTTCAGATCTATATCCAGGTAGGGCAAGATCAGTTTTTCTTTAATGAACTGCCAGATGATTCTGGTCATTTCATCTCCATCAATCTCTACGACAGGATTAGCGACTTTGATTTTTTGCATAGATGCCCTTGTGATTCGGTCCTGAGGAACAAAACATACCAAGGCGGTGGGGCGATGGCAAGCCCATCCTACGATAAACTTCTCCATGCTCCGGTTTTCATCGCTACCGTCCTGTTTTAATTTGACCTCACGGTCCTATGTACCGATTTCGCTGCGCTTACAGGGGCCTCGCCTGCCGGACACGCTAACACAGTTTCCCAAACTTGCTGAGCGCACGACCAATTTTCTACTGCTATGCCTATACCGTTTGGTCCTTGGGATAGGAACGGTAGGCAATAGCTGATCCTAAACTTAAAACTCCTGCAATTGGTCCCACGAGTAAAATCCCTAAGGGTTGCTCTTGAGAAAAGCCAAAGTTATTCAGGAGAAATCCTAGAAAAGCCCCCGCCAAACCAACACTAATCTTGACGATCAATCCTTGGACTCCAAAGAACAGGGCTCCTTTTGCTTGTCCCGTTGCCAATTGATCCTGGTCTATTTGATCAGCTATCATCGGGTTAGGAACCGCAGAAAGAATTGCTAGGGGAAATCCATTGATCGCCAGGATAAAAAACGCCCAAACATTGGTAGGGATAGGGCCTACTGCATGACCAATCGTGGAGAGTAAGGGTAGAAATAAGGCAAATAAACCTGTGGCCAATATCATCATCTGACGCTTTCCTACTTTGGGCGTAAGCCAGCGGACCACTAAAAAAGAAGGCAAGGCCACCAAAAAAATTCCCCCTAAATATACGGCAAGGTTTCCCTCAGGGAGGCGCAGCAAAACCGTCACATAGTAAATTGCTACGGCCCGCACCATATTGAATCCCAACCAGAAGAGAAATTGACCGAATACAATGGACCGAAAGCCTGGACTGCGTTGTAGAATACCCAGCATCTCCTTGGGAGAAAAACTTTCCCCTGCCCCTTGAGTAGAAAGATTACGCACTGTAGGGAGAGGGATCAGCATCAGCCCGACTGCGACGATCATAAATAAGGTAACCATCAAAGACAAATTGTTATTCAGGGCGCTCAGGGCAAACCCGGAGAGCACCTGTCCGGTCAATACCCCCAGCAGAATAATAATGGCTTGGTTATTAGTCAGTTTCAGACGTCGTAGTGCTTCGGGAGCCACTCTCGGGATCAATCCCAGGTAGGGAACAGCATAGGAAGCTTGACCGATCAAAGCGACGGATAAGAGAGCAAAGAGCAGCACCGAATTGCGGAAGGTTTCTCCTGGAGCCGCAGAGTAAAACAAAGCGATTCCACATCCCCCAAAGGCAACGGTCCCAAAGAGGAGAAAAAGCCAAGGTTTACCCAATCGGTCAGAACCATAGCCTGCGATCGGATGGGTTAACGCTTCCATGAATCGCCCCACCAAGATGGCATTGCCAAAAGTTTGGGGGTCTAAAAAACGAATCCCTCGGTCTGGTGGTGGGACAAAATAAAACTGTAACCACAGTTGCAGTACCGTATCCAAAATGGAATAGCCACCAACCCCAAGCGCATAGGTCCAATCTGAAAAGCTTTGGCGGGTTGGGGAAGATTTTTTTGATGTTTGCATCATGCACTCAAGCCTACCCAGAAACTCGAAAAATTTACGGTTGGCATTACTCATCTCAGGCCTTCAAACCTCTTGCTTAACTACATCGTTATTTAGTCATAGATGAATAGTCTGATATAATAGTGAAACCATCCTTACTGATTGCGTCTAGGGTTAGGACTATGAAAACCTTCAGTGAAGCAGTGCTTATTCAGGTTGCAGCCTATTTTCAAGTGCTGGCCGAACCCATGCGCCTAAAAATCCTCAATGTGCTCCGTAGTAGCGATAGGACTGTGGGACAAGTGGTAGAGGCTCTCCAAGGCAATCAGGCCAATGTCTCCAAGCACTTGCGCATTTTGCTCGATGCTGGAATTGTTAGTCGCCGCACCGAGGGAACTAGTGCGATCTATGGCATTACAGATCCAGCGATCTTCGATCTTTGCGAGATGGTATGTGACCGACTTGCGACCCGGATCGAAGCTCAGAATATGTTCCGAGCCTCTCTGACCAGACGAAAAACAAATGTGTAAGACCGTCTTAATATGCTTTTGTGGCCAGAAAATTTTATGATGAGCCTATGAAATTTTCTGTTGCGAACTTAGTGATCAGCCTCACCGTATTATTTCTAGGAATATTTGCCGTTTGCTACTTCATTCCGGAAAAAAGCGACTTATTGGCCAACCTTAGCTTTATCGGCTTTTACTTTGGAGTGTTTGCGCTTTTTGCTGCCATTCCTCTCAAGATCAATGAGGTCAAACCCACGCCTCGGTTGAATCCACCTCCTACAGATTTAGAAAAATATATTGGCCAGCAGACGACTATTCAGAAGCAAATCCTGCAAGATATTGACAAATTTGTTTATTTAAAAAAAACCCACATGGAAGAGCCACTCTCTCGCTTGAAACTGACCTATCGTGAGAGTGGAATTCCTAAATTGACTGCTTTCGATGAAAAGATCATTGACGGTCGATACACTCTAGTCCTTCGCTTCGATTCTCCTAAAGCCCCCTTGGAAAAGTGGAAAGAGAAGCAAGACAAACTCAACAGTTTCTTCGGAAGAGATGCAGAAGTCGCAGTCCGGGGGGCAGGGGAAAACGTCATAGACCTTTATCTCAGCAGCCGGGCAAACTAGTAGCCAGACAATCCTGCGCTTAAGGGCATAACTGCCTTTGCTGACTCTTATAACCTCTGTATGTTTGGCTTACGCATTTAGATTCCAGAGAGTGCAACAATAAATTCCCAGAACGATAGGGATGGACCATGACTAAAACCGCTTGGGTATTTCCGGGACAGGGTTCTCAGAAACAGGGAATGGCTGGAGATATGGCCAGCCAGCCTTTAACTCAAACACTTTTTGAAGAAGCCGATGCTCTGTTGGGCTGGTCGGTATCAGAGCGGTGTGCAGGGCCCGAGGA
>CASBPW010000336.1 GCA_949127685.1 Candidatus Sivonenia alaskensis PMM_0068
CCCGTAGGTTCATATCTTAACCCCGTACCGGATGTCGTGCCGGGCTATGAAGATGCGGTGGTGATGGCCGGGGGAACTTTTATCGAAGGTAGTACGCTCGAACTTTCTGCCGATGGACCGCTACGGGAGCCTTATATTGCCTTCCTGCAGGGCGGAACCCATCTAGCCCATATGGAACTGGCGTTGGAGAGAGTCTTAGAATTGTTTGAGACTCCCCTGCAGCCTTCCAAGGAGGAATGCCAGTGAGCGTTCAATTCTGACTTTCTGCGCAGGAGCTTAAGCAGTTCTCATAACTCAGCTCAGAACCTCTATATATGCAAACCCAGCTCACCCGTAGCAAATATTTCAAAAGAGCGAATAGTAATACCAAATAATAGCCCTAGGGATTGTGGTAGCTTTGTGGAGCTTAGTTTTCGTTGGGATTTTTTTCATGGGTCGGGCTAAAAAAGTCGTTCTGGCATACTCTGGTGGAGTGGACACTTCTGTGTGTATTCCGTACTTAATGAACGAGTGGGGCTGTGAAGCGGTGGTTGCCCTGTCAGCGGACTTGGGGCAGGGAGAAGACCTAGAAGCTATCCGGCAAAAGGCCCTGAAGTCTGGCGCTGCAGAAGCCTATGTTGAGGATGTCCGCCAAGAATTTATCGAACAGTATGCTTTTCCGGCGCTGCAGAGTAATGCCCTCTATGAAGGACGTTATCCGCTAGCCACGGCGCTAGCGCGTCCTTTGATTGCCAAGATCCTTGTTGATATTGCCCACAAGACGGGCTGTGATGCTGTAGCCCATGGCTGTACGGGCAAGGGCAATGACCAAGTGCGCTTTGACGTGTCGATTGCTGCTTTGGACCCGACCTTGAAGGTTTTGGCTCCCGCACGGGAATGGGGCTTTTCTCGGCAAGAGACGATTGAATACGGTGAAAAATATGGCATTCCTTCGCCCGTAAAGAAAAAGTCAGCCTATTCCATTGACCAAAATCTTTTGGGCCGTTCGATTGAGTGTGGGATTCTCGAAGACCCTTGGGCCGAACCTCCCGAAGAAGTTTATGCCATGACTAAATCAGTTAATGACTGTCCGGCAGAACCTACCTATGTAGAGATCCAGTTTGTGCAAGGAATTCCGGTGGCGCTGGATGGCGAGAACATAAAACCTGTGGAGCTAGTGGACCGTCTCAATCAGATCGCTGGCGATAATGGGGTAGGCCGTATCGATATGCTCGAAAATCGATTGGTTGGGATCAAATCCCGCGAAATTTATGAATCTCCGGCGATGCTGGTCTTGATTCGTGCCCATCAGGAATTGGAAGCGCTCACCCTGCCCAAGGAAGTTACTTTTTATAAGCAACAACAGATAGAAGCAACCTATGCCCAATTGGTCTATAACGGACTTTGGTACAGCCCGCTCAAGATGGCCTTAGATGGATTTGTGCGCGAAACCCAACAGGTTGTAACCGGGACCGCTAGAGTTAAACTTCATCGGGGAACCTGCACCGTTGTGGGACGCAAAGCAAAACTCTCTCTTTACAGTGAAGAGCTTTCTACCTACACCTCCAGCGATACCTTCGACCACAAGGCAGCAGAAGGCTTTATTTATGTCTGGGGCTTGCCCACCAGAGTGTGGTCTCAGGTGCATCGTAAGCCTTAAGAGGTTGTGAGGGGAATAGGAGGATGTCACCGCTTCCGGTTGCGTTGGGCCCGATAGGCATCAAATTCATCTCCCCTTGCACAGCCAGATCCCTCTTTTTTGTAGGCGGCATTGGGATCAAAGCACTGGGGGTCAGAAGGGTCTAAGGACGTACTGCTCTGGGGAGTGTTACCCGTAGAACCCTCTTCCTGTGGTGGTAAGGCACTGTTGGGGTTCTCTGGCAGAGGAACGGGCTCTGCCGGTTCGTTCTGGGGCATGGCGCCTGTCGTCGGGGGGGCAACAGGAGGAGCGATCTGTCGGCCTGCTGCTGCTGCCAATACCCGGTCTCGGAGGTCTGTAGAGATATTGCCAGGTTCTGTAAACGCGATGACTGGCAGTCTGGTAGTAACCTTGTTCATCATTTCTCCCCAAATTCCTGCCGCTATGCTGCTGGCTCCGCGAGTAGGAGAACTATCATCATTGCCCAGCCAGACGCCTGTGACTAATTGGGGAATATAGCCCACAAAGAGTAAATCCCGATTATTCTCACTAGTTCCTGTCTTCCCAGCCACGGGTCTACCGATATCTGCTCTTCTGCCCGTTCCTGCTTTGACTACCTGTTCGAGCATTTTGGTCATACTCCAAGCCACTTCTGGGGAAACGGCTTGGTTTTGTTGAAGTCTGGATTCATACAGGACTTGGCCCGATTGGTCCAAAATGCGCCGAATAGCGGTGGGTTCTGTGTGCATGCCCCCATTTGCCAGTGTTCCGTAGGCACTGGTCAACTCTAGGAGTGTGGTCTCAGAAGAGCCTAGAGCGAGGGTTGGATTGGCTTGCAAAGGACTGTTGATTCCCATGCGTTGAGCCGTTTCTATGGTTTCTCGCTCGCCCACCTGTTCGAGCAGTTTGACGGCAATGGTGTTGCGAGATTCCCGCAAAGCCTGCACTAAGGTCATTGGGCCTTGATAATCCCGGTCATAGTTCTTAACCTGATAATTACCAAAACGCACAGGTTCATCCACATAGACCGTGCCAGGATCAATGCCTGTTTCCAAGGCATGGGTGTAGACAAAAACTTTAAACGCAGATCCTGGTTGGCGGAAGGCTTGGACGGCTCGGTTGAATTGGCTTTTCTGAAAATCTTTGCCCCCCACCAAAGCCCGAATTTCCCCAGTGCTGGGGTCCAGCGAAACAATGGCCCCTTGACCTATTTTGCGCCCCTGATTTCGGGCTAAGGCCCGTATCAAAGCGCTTTGGGCTTGGGCCTGAATAAAAGGGTCTAAGGTCGTCTCTACGGTCAGGCCACCTTGAACGGTAGTACCCAAAACTTCTGGCAATAAAGACTGAATATAGGACGTAAAATAGGCTGCCTGATTTTTGAGTAGTTGCGGCTGGGGACTGATTTTGAGGGGCTTGACTTGGGCTTTGATGTATACATTTTGCTTAAGAAATCCTGCTTCCACCATGTTTTTGAGCACGGTATCCCGTCGTTTGCGGGCCAATTCCTTACTAATTAGGGGAGAATAGCGGCTAGGTGCTTGCGGTAAACCTGCCAGAACTGCAGACTCTATAAGCGTCAATTGCTGAACGGGTTTGTCGAAATAGAGGAGGGCCGCATCGGTAACTCCATAGGCCCCCGATCCCAAATAGACCTGATTCAGATAAAGCGTCAGAATTTCCTCTTTAGAAAAATCCTGTTCGATACGAACAGCAATGGCGGCTTCTTTGAGCTTGCGCCACAGGGTGCGCTCCTGGGTAAGAAATAAATTCCGAGCCAATTGCTGGGTGATGGTAGACCCCCCTTCTTTCAGTCCTCCCGATTGCATATCCCGCAGTAGTGCCCGCCCAATTCCCAAAAAGTCAACCCCGCCATGATCAAAAAATCGACGGTCTTCAGTCGCTACGATCGCCTCACGTAACTCTTTCGGAATCTCCTGATAAGAAACTCTACGGGTAGGCCCTGCCCCTCCGTTGTAAATGGTTGAGCCATCCACCGCCCGAATTTTGACGCTGGATTTTGGGACATAGTTGCGAATCTGGTCTGCACTGGGCAGATCCCAGACGGCCCCGCTCCAAGAGGCAACGCCCAAAACGACAAAGGCTAGGAAAAGAAATCCGGGGTTGAAGAAGGTCTTCACAAACTTGTTCCGCGGAGGAGAAAATTCATACGCTATATCCCTGTCACACCAATTAGCCTAATCTAGCCTTTCTCTATAGGGTTCCGTTCGCTAGTTGTTCCTACTTTGATTAATCCTTTGTGAACTCTTGGAAGGTTGGCAAAGGGCGGGACAAAGTGGCTGTTTTCAGACCATACTAGAAATGATGGAAAACCTATCCCTCTATTCTTCCCTGTTGCTCACCTTGCTCATTATGGTAGGGTTATTCTTCTTTATCCGGGCTTCGGTCAAAGACCGGACAGAGCGAGAAGAGTTCACTTCTTCCTTGGCTGCAGAAGCCTTGGCGGAAAAAGTCAAAGAATATTTGGAAGAGCGGACCTATAGCTTGGCAGAAACAGAAAATGCAGAGGTCCAGGTCTACCAAGGAGTGATGCAACCCAGTAAATTCATGGCTGTATTCCTTTCCTTTGCGGCCTTGCTAGGTTTGGTCTGCCTGGGTCTTGTGTTTGGTGTCTTTTTCCCGCAAGCCTACATCCTGTGGTACGCGCTACCCCTCTTATGTCCAGTCGCGGGACTTTTCTACTGGAAAAAAGCGAGAAAGACAGAAACAGTACGCTTCAAAATTACGCCCACAGAGCATGGTCAGACCAAGCTAAAAGTCGAGGCTCACCGGGATGAGCTAGCTACTATGAATCAGGCGCTTCAGGGTGTTTTGGTCCCGTAAGGGTCTTAAGGATTCCACAA
>CASBPW010000337.1 GCA_949127685.1 Candidatus Sivonenia alaskensis PMM_0068
CCGCACCTAAACAGTTAGAACTCGTTCCTAAGGCTGACCATGGGAATGATGCCATCGTGGCGGGCCCTCGGTACTTGGAAGTTATCCGTAATTTTGTACGTCAGGTCGATACTTCTTCTCATGAACTGATGGCTCACAGAAATAAATAACTGTTTGGATCCCTGATACGGATTCTTAATCAACCCTCAACGCGCATCGTTTACAGCTTACAGAAGGCTTGCAACGCGCAGAAGAAATGGTTTTCTGAGGAGCTGAAGTCGGGGCAGCGGTTAGCTACATTGGATGGTTCGAGATGCAGGTGTTGTGAATTCACTAGTTTACGGGTCCTACTCTTCTCCATCCTGTAAACTGAATGGGTCTTCAGGCCGTACTTTATGACCCTGCACATTGCTTGGTTAGGTAAAAAATCTCCCTTTTGCGGCAATGTCACCTACAGTCGAGAAGTGACTAATCATCTGACGCAGAGGGGCCACCGCGTTAGTTTTCTCCACTTTGCCCAAGAAGAAGAAGTAGAAGTACAAACGTTCTTACCGCGTAACGTTCGTAACGACGGTCCACCCCTAGAAGAAGTGCCCTTGCCCTTTCTTTATCGCTCTCAGGTCTATACGCTGCCGAGTTTAAAAGCGCGTAAAGTACTTACTGACTCCTTAAGAGAGCTGCAACCTGACGTTGTTCATGCCTCCCTCACGCTGTCTCCTCTAGATTTTGTGATGCCAGAAATTTGTGATGAATTGGGGTTGCCCCTTGTCGCAACGTTCCATCCAGCCTTCGATCGTCGGCGCAATAACTTTGCGGCCAACACCCAATATTTGATGTATCAGTTCTACGCGCCCTGCCTGGCTGCGTACCAGCGGGTCGTCGTATTTTCTCAGTTGCAAAAAGAAATTTTGAGCAAGATGGGGGTTCCATCCTCACGGATTGCGGTGATTCCCAATGGCGTAGATGTTGACAAATATAGTCCAGGAGCTTCCAACGCCAAGTCACATTTTGAAGCAGACCGCTTATTTGTTTATATGGGTCGGGTCTCTGTGGAAAAAAACCTGGAACCAATGCTCAAGGCATGGAAATCCTGTAGAGATTTAATGGATGGCAACCATCCCAATTCGATGAATCTCCCGCACAAGTTGGTGATCATGGGAGATGGTCCACAGCGTCCCCTTTTGCAAAATTTTTATACCGAAGAAGATGGCATTGTTTGGCTTGGTTTTGTCGCTTCTGAAGAAGAACGTCTTTGGATTCTAAGGGGCGCGGATGTTTTCATTTTGCCTTCTTTGGTCGAAGGACTTTCCATATCCCTCTTGGAAGCTATGGCCTGTGGTTTAGCCGTAGTTGCGACCGACGTAGGAGCCGATGGAGAAGTCGTGGGTGGAGGCGCTGGAATTATGGTTCAGCCTTATCAAGTAGAGGCTCAACTGCGGACCTTGATTCCCCTCTTTGTCGAGCATCCAGAGTTCAAAAAAATCTTGGGGGAAAAGGCTCGTGCTAGAGTCCTAGAGCGCTATACGCTCAGTAAAAATATTGAGACTTTGACAAAACTCTACGATGACGTTCTAGGCCGTGTCCCAGTGGAAACCAGTTTCTCTTAATCTATGCTTTTGCCCAATTCACCAGACCTCTATACCGCGAACTATGACTATCAACTGCCGCCCAGTTCCATTGCACAGAATCCCGTAGAACCCAGAGACCACAGTCGTCTTTTGGTTTTTGGAAAGGAGGGATTGGAACACCGCTATTTCTATGAATTGAGCGACTTGCTGGAACCTGGCGACCTTTTAGTTCTCAACAATACCAAGGTGATCCCCGCACGACTCTTGGGACATAAACGCACAGGAGCTGCGGTAGAACTCTTGTTGCTGGCTCCGCTGGCAGAAAACCGTTGGCAAGCCTTGGTTCGTCCTGGGAAAAGACTATTGCCTGGGACCAAAGTGGATTTTGGGAATGGCCTCTTGACGGCTGAGATTCTAGAAAAGGATAGTGCCACAGGTGGGCGAATCATCCAGTTTGTCTACCCTGACGACCGCACCTTCTATGAAGTCTTAGATGAGGTCGGTCAAGTCCCTCTTCCTCCCTACATTACAGATTCTCAAGCTTCCGCTGATCGTTACCAGACTCTATGGGCCACCCAACCAGGAGCGGTGGCAGCTCCTACGGCAGGACTCCACTTTACCCAGGAATTACTGGACAAGCTTCCTGCTTCCATCACTCAGATCACCCTACACGTGGGCCTGGGCACTTTTCGTCCGGTATCGACGGAGTGCATTACCGACCATGTTATGCACCAAGAATGGGTGGAAATCCCCCAAAACACAGTAGAAGCTATTCACAAAGCCAAACGAGTGATTGCCTGCGGCACCACGGCGGCTCGGGCTTTGGAAGCTTGGGCGCAGCACACCAACGGTCAGTCGCCTTGGCAGGGCCAGGCCGATTTATTTATTTATCCGGGCTATCAGTGGCGGATCGTCGATGGGCTCATTACCAATTTTCATCTGCCCCGTTCTTCCCTCTTAATGCTGGTGAGTGCGCTGGTTGGTCGCGAAAATTTATTGAGGGCCTACCAAGAAGCGATTAACCGAGGCTATCGGTTTTATTCCTTCGGAGATGCTATGTTTATCCCGAGCGCCCTGATTTAAAGCCTATGTCCCTGGTTCATCCCCAAGAGCACCGAGACCGCCAACTGGTCAATCAATTACTGAATAGCGAGCCTGAAGACCGGAATTTGGTGGAGCTCGCTCGCCTGACCATTCGCTATCAAGGGTTTGATGGGGCGGAAGATATTCAACGTCATCTCAAAGAGCTCATGGCTCGCTGGGGCTATTCCGAAGAAACGCTCTTTGCCAAGACCCTCCACATTCACTGGGAAACTCCGGTCTATCGAGGAGACTCATCCCGACAGGACGACTGGGCTTGATTTATCTATACTGGGGTCTGTGAGAGCGTCACAAATCCTTGAAAAGGAAGTCCGGGTGGAGTTTTTTCCGATACATTTAGGGCTGCAATCACCAGGTCCGATTATTTTTCAGGCGGGGCCTGTGACTATCCGCTGGTATAGCATGATCATCATTACCGGGATTATTCTCGGCACGCTTTTAGCCCAGCGTTTAGCTAAACAAAGAGATGAAGACCCAGAAAAAATAGCCGACCTTGCCGTCTGGTTGGTGGTTGGAGCCATTCCCTTTGCTCGCTTGTACTATGTCCTTTTTGAGTGGGAACGCTACGCCCAAGGCCCGTGGTGGAAGGTCTTTGCCATCTGGGAAGGTGGTATTGCCATTCATGGAGCGATTTTAGGAGGGATGATTGCCGCTTATTTATTTGCCAAAAAGACAAAAAGTAATTTCTGGAAATTGGCTGATATCTGTGCGCCAGCCTTAGCGCTAGGACAAGCAATAGGGCGTTGGGGCAACTTTTTTAATTCAGAAGCGTTTGGGGTACCCACCGACTTGCCCTGGAAGCTCTATATCCCACCAGAGTGGCGTCCTACAGCCTTTATTGCCAATAATTATTTCCATCCCACCTTTCTCTACGAGTCCTTGTGGAATCTCATGGTGATGAGCATTCTTTTGTGGCTATTCAAGAAATTTCCGAACTGGGGACAAGGGACGATTGCGGCCACCTATGCCGTCCTCTATGGCATCGGTCGATTCTGGATTGAAGGGCTACGCACCGATTCTCTCTATTTGGGCTCTGTCCGGATGGCGCAGGTAGTGAGTTTGCTGTTTGTGGCTTTGGGCTTATTTGGCTGGTGGTGGTTTAACCGCCAACCGAGTAAGGCTTCAGAATCTCTATGAGTCAAGAACTTTTTTATGCAATGTCTAATTTGAGGTTCGCTGGGTTGGGCGATCCCAAGGTAGAAGATCCTCGGACCTTGCGTCCTTGGTTCATGCGGGCCAAAAAACTCTGGCAACAACAGCCCTGGCAGAAAATTTCACCAGAACATGTGCTGACTGTGCAGTTAGCCACGGGGACGTATAAGGTTTCGTTTCCTCACCAGCGCCAGGTCGAGATCACGGATGGGCATACCCACATTCTTTTAGCCTATGGATTCGAACCGGAGATCTATGCAGGGCTCCCGGAGTTTTTTCGGAGTCATCGTCTGCCCCCTTCCGACCATGACCAAGGGCTCTATCCCTTGTTTGCGCTAGCTGAGCAAACAAATTATGTTCCAGTGGATCAATCAGGGCAAGAAGCGCTACTCACCGTACTCAAGGCCGTCACTGAATTTTTAGATCTTTTAGCAGCGGTCCCTTCTATCCCGACCCAGGCAACCGTGAAAGTACTCGTTGGCAAAGACTCAACGCTCATGGTGCCTGTATCTTGGACATAGAGATAGCCCTGTCCAATTGGTACCTTAAACAAGCAAAGATTATCTACTGGCTAAACGATAGGGGATCATCATAAGCCGAATGTTTTAAAGAAGACTCCCCTTCTGGAGTAATTGGATTTATGCTAAGTCTTCAAATAGGGAAGATCGATGGGGCATTCTATGTTTTACGGTGTGCATGCGAGAGAGGATAGTATTCAGTGAAATTTTCGTCCCCTATCCTCAAGAGAAGTTTATTCAAGACCAACCTATTTATGCTGGCTGCTGGCGTTATGGGCTTATTTTCCGCTCCAGCTTTTGCCCGAGACCTCGCTCCCCTACAAGCGCAGCCGACGCCCTATTGTCGCGCTTCCGAACAAGTTACTGCCCAGAAAGAAAATTTTCGCAAAGCAGCCCTCCAAGGAGACCCCGCCGCCCAAAACCAATATCAAGCCGCCCTTGCTCAAGATGCAGAAGTCCTACGTCAGTGCCGCAACCAAACCTGGCCTGCCGTGCAAGCGATTTGGCTTAGGCTCTATCCCTGCGATATTAAGGCAGGCGTCCTTGATGAGCTGATGGACCGGATTGTCAACAAAGGCTACAACCGAGTGTACGTCGAAGTCTTTTATGACGGACAGGTGCTACTACCCGGAACGAACAATCCAACGGTGTGGACACCGGTAGTCCGTTCAGGAGAAGATTTACTGGCTCAAGCGATTCAGAAAGGGCATGAGCGGGGTCTCAAGGTCTATGCCTGGCTCTTTTCCATGAATTTTGGGGCAAACTACGCTCAACGGACTGACCGGCAAACCGTATTAGCTCGTAATGGACGTGGTCAAACCAGCCTTGATATTGGTCAAGACATTAGTCTGAGTACAGACTTGAGCACCCTTGAGCTGGATAAAGCCTTTATCGACCCCTACAATCTTCAGGCCAGACAGGATTATCAGCAATTGGTCCAAGCAGTGGCGCAGAGAAGACCGGATGGAATGTTGTTTGACTACATCCGTTATCCCCGCCAATCTGGCTCGGCTTCTATCACCACGAAAGTCAAAGACCTCTGGATCTATGGGGAGGCATCTAAGCAGACCCTATCCCAACGAGCCCTCAACTATAAAGGACTCGACCTCATTCGTCGCTTTGTTGAACAAGGAACGATAACGTCCAAGGATATGGCAGAGGTAGACCAGCTCTATCCCAATGAGTCAGAACCGCTATGGCAAAACCGGAAGAGTTCAGGTTCCGTTTCCCGTGCGCAACTCCTGCAAGAACTTTGGATTTTGAGTGTGGCCCATGCTTACCAAGGAGTCACAGATTTTCTGGCAGCGGCGGCACAGCCAGCCCAACAACAAGGGATCGCTACAGGAGCAGTCTTTTTCTCTGACGGTAACCGGAGTGTAGGGAAGGGATTTGATTCTCGGATGCAACCTTGGCACTATTTCCCCGCTTCCCTGGAGTGGCATACGATGGCCTATGCGCTATGCGGGAATACCAACTGCATTGTCAAGCAGGTGCAAACAGTCCTCAAAGAAGCCCCTCAGGGTACGCAGGTAATCCCCGCGCTAGCAGGGCAATGGGGACAAGTAATGGCAGGAAATCGCCCGACGCTAGAAGCCCAGATGAATGCCATCCATGAAGCGGCTCCCCAAATCAACATGGTCAGCCATTTTGCCTTTTCTTGGCAGGATCCACAGTTTGATCAAACCCGGAGAGCTTGTTCTCTCCCTCAACAGTAGGGAGAAACGTCTTCTCCGCAGGTATCGGCTAAATAACACATCGCCCGGAAGCGTAGGCCCACCAATTGCTCATACAGCGGGTTGAGCTTACACATGGGGGGGATATGCAGTAGTTTATGACCGAATAGAACAACATCTCGTTCAAATGGACATTGAGAAGGAATCATTCGACATAAATACCGAGCCAGTTTTGGGTCATGGATCTCTAACTGGTCTAACCAAACCCGTATCGGGTTCAAGGGATCTAAAGGGGGATACTGAACGGTATCCACCGTAGAAGATACTATTTCTTTTTTGGTTTTAGTACTAGGTAACATCACATCCTCATCAACCAAAGTCATTCGCAACGCATCAATCGCTTCTATCTTTCGGCCTAAGGCCATACAAAATTCATGTAACAGGTCATCTTCAGCCGAGGAGTAAATACCGTCTGCAAGTGCAACCATCACGGCCGTTCTCAAAAAGTTTTCTGCAATAGATTCGTCTTTTCCCAACGCGGCCGCTAGTTCAACAGGAGTAATAGTTTCTATGGTTTCATTGACTGGAATCAACTCCTCCTTCATCCAATCTTTAATTAACTCTTGCTCTTCATTGCTGAAACGTCCATCTATCCAGGCTATCGTTAGTAGCCCGCGTATCCAGGCAGTCATCTGTTCATGGGTATGGGGAGATTGAATTTGTTTATTCATATAATGCCCTCCACTAATCTACCCTAACTGATCCCCACTTAGGTTCAGCTACTCATCTTCCAAACTTCAGAATGTCTTAGCCTTTCCGTATAGCTTCATAATGAATTAAGATGGCTTTCGGAACATCTATGTTTCATGAATATTTCATGAATAAGTGATTAAGGAAAAAACAGGTGCTTTCGGTAATTGCTCACGGCCTTCTAGGGCTAGCAGCTCAATTACAAAGCCATAGCCTGCCAGTTTTCCTCCCGCTTTCGCAAGCAAGGTTGCGGCAGCGCTTGCTGTGCCCCCCGTAGCCAAAACATCATCAATCAAGAGGACCCGCTTTTGTCCTGAGCCGCCAAAGGCATCCTGATGAATTTCCAACCCATCACTCCCGTATTCCAACGCATAATTCTGGCGATAGCTAGGGCCAGGAAGTTTTCCAGGCTTACGGATCGGGACAAACCCTGCATTGAGGCGGTCGGCCAAGGTAACGCCAAAGAGAAAGCCCCGTGCTTCGATGGCAGCCACATAGTCAATGGCGGTACCATCAAATTGCTCCGTGAGCGTATCTAGGGCAAACTGTAGGGCTTCTGCGGTGCCTAGAAGGGGGGTGATATCTCGGAAAATGATTCCAGGCTTAGGGAAGTCAGGAATATTACGAACGTAGTGGGTTAAGTCCATTGCGTATCTTTTTTTCTGATTCTCTGACAGAAAGGAGCATCCAGCTTAATTTATAACCTATGCCCCCGTTCTAAAAGAGGAGACCCTAATGGAATTGAAATCAGTCTCTATGGAAATTCCCGGAGGATGTAATCTCATCCTTGGTCATGCCCATTTCATCAAAACCGTAGAAGATCTGCACGAAATCATGGTCGGGACTTCCTCTCAAGTAAAATTTGGCCTTGCCTTCTGCGAAGCTTCTGGCCCCTGCCTAATCCGCGTTTCAGGGAATGATAATACCCTCCAGACCGTAGCGACTAAAAATGCTCAAGCCCTGGGAGCAGGCCATACTTTCATAATTTTGATGCAAGAAGCCTATCCGATTAATTTCTTGAACCATATCAAGCAATGCTCAGAAGTTTGTACGATTCACTGCGCTACGGCCAATCCAGTGGATGTAATCGTCGCTGAAACGGATCAAGGGCGGGGCATTTTGGGAGTGGTGGATGGTTTTTCTCCTAAAGGGATAGAAGGTCCTGAGGATGCAAGGGCCCGCAAGGATTTCCTCCGCAAGATTGGCTACAAACTTTAACAGCGGGAGTGAAAGATGAATCGCTCTCAACTTGCGGCACGATAGAAG
>CASBPW010000338.1 GCA_949127685.1 Candidatus Sivonenia alaskensis PMM_0068
GTCTGTAATAAAGCGGGAATTTTGCGCGTCTTCATGGATTTAATTCCACTGAGGGGCGGTGCCTGGTCGCGGAGCGAAACCAGGGATCAACTTTCCATCTCGGTCCAGCAATACCACAGTACTATCTAGTTCGCTGCCTCCAACCCTTTCTAGAGAAAGTCTCAGCGTTGATTTCAAAGGGACAGATTTGGCGTGCTCTGCCAGAATATATTTTCCATCGGGACTGAGGTCAAAAGCAATTAGGTTCTTGTCTATCTGGTTCCACAATTCTTTTTGCTTTCCTGTCTTCAGGTCAAAGCGTACAAGTTGGTAATGCTCACAGCCTTCTACCTGCTTAGGCTCAAATAGCAAAATGACATATACATATTGTCCTAAGGGATCAAACTTGGCATGCGAGAGGATCGCTCCGGTCGTTATAAGCTTCTGCAGTTGGCCGTTCGTGCCTAGTATGACTAATTCTGAACGAAAAGCAGCATCATATCGACTGACTAAAGCACTTTGTCCATCGGCACTGAAGTCAAAAAATTGGGCATACCCAGTGATAAATTCTGGTTGGGGCTTGTTTTGCTTTTCTGCTGACAGCGGAGCAATCACTAAACCACCGCTATCTATTCCTGCCAACGCTCCACTATCTGGCGTGAAAAATATATCTCCGCTTAACTGGCTATAGTAAAAAGGTTGCCAGTCTACATTAGGATTATTCGTGTCTAGTAACCAAAGCCCAAATTCAGGCATAGAGGATTTTCTAAGACGCTGGATTAATAAGTTTTTGCCATTTGGGCTGAGTAAAAAGTCAATATTAGACCATTTTTTAAAATCAGCTATATTTTGTGAAGCTAGCTTATCTGTCTGAGCAAAACTGACTTCATAAAGAGACTGGTAATCTTGCTCTAAGAGACTAGTTTTATCTTCGGGCCGAAAAGCAAAGTAATAAACTTTATTGCCATTGGGATGGGGACTAAATTTAAGAACTATATGATTATTGGGAGTTATCTGTTGTTGTTGCTTGCTCTCGAAGTCTACAGCGAATAAATGGTCTTTCTCAGAGTCCTCTGTGCCAATATAAAAGAATTTTCTAGAAGGAGTAGTAATCGTTGATTTAAAAGGAACCATTACTTTGCCCGTTTGGTCTTTACCCGTGATCTGCAAATCATATTTTTGTCCATAGACTAAAGGGCTTTTTGGGGTGAACGCAAATCGTTTACCCGACCAACTAAATTTACCCATTACAGGAGGATTAATGGTAAAACCTTTTTCTATAGATGCCTGATCCATAGGTCTATTGAAGGTGAAAAGCATGTGTGCTTTTTCTGGACGTAGCTTTTGGTCTAGGAGATTAGAATCTCTCACCTGTGGCTTAGTCTGATCTCCCAGTAAAAGCATACTTCCAAGAGCTAACCCTATTACCGCAGTAAAAGGAAAAAATACCTGTTCTAGAGTTCTAGATGCCACTAAACTAGAACCCCCAATAGAAGTTATAAGCAAGACAGAGAGCTAATACTAGAAGTCCGGTTGTTAGAGATAACCAGGTCACTGTTTTAGCACTAAAAGTCGTGAGTAGTTGCACGACTCCTTTGATGTCAATCAGAGGACCAAAGACCAAAAAAGCAAGAATAGCTCCTCCTGTAAATGTACTACTATAGGAGAGGGCAAAAAATGAATCTACGGTGGAGCAAATAGATACTAAGACGGCTAAAACTAGCATCGCTAAAACAGATAGCACCGGATCGCTTCCCACGCTCAAGAGTACTTCTCGGGGAACATGAACCTGAATCACAGAAGCAATAAAAGCTCCTATCACTAAAGTTCCACCCATTTCAAAAAATTCATGGACTGTTCTGTCGAAGAAGGTGAACCAGGGATTATCATTCTTACTTTGTTCAAGACTATACATCGTCCCTTGAGTTGCCTCTTCATCCTTTCTTCGACGGATCTGGAACGTTCCTCCTCCAGAGGCCATTGCTAATCCTGCCGCAACAGGTTTACCCAAAGACACCTGAGATGCTTTTTCAAAGACCCGAGATTGCAACATCGCCTGTGGGTCTTTCACCAAACTAAAAAGCCAGGCGGTTACGAAGACCACGATGAAGGTTAGGCCCAGTCGTCCATAGATTATTTCTGGTTGTGCCTTGAATGCCGCATAGGTGGCAAAGATGACGACGGGATTGAAGACAGGCGCAGATAGTAAAAAAGCAATCGCTACGTAGGGTTCTACTCCCTTACGGATAAGTCCTCGGGCCACAGGCACATTGCCACATTCACATACAGGGAAAAGAAAGCCCAGGGAGCAGGCCGCGAGAATGGCGAGGAAGCGATTCTTGGGGATGAGTTTGACTAAAGTTTCTGCTTTGACAAACTGGTGTAACAAGCTAGAGAGTAGGACCCCCAGCAACACAAATGGGGTTGCTTCGATGAGGATGCCCATGAAAACAGTGAAGGCATCTTGCCACAAGCCCCAAGAGAACATAGTACTTAAGGTTCAACGACAGGAGTTGTGCGAGAGCAACTAGGACAGCTACAACCTGCTAGATGGATCTGTGTCTTAGTCCTTGTCTCCTCGATTTGAGCTGCTTGAGCCGTATGAAAAAGCGCCAAGCTGTCGCTTAGAGCTAAACTTAGCAGCGCACAGGGAAGCATGAGCCGACGGTCCATAGGGTAGCCTCAGTTTCTTGTGACCAGCTTACTCTGGCAAAGTTTCGTCGTAAACAGTTGACGACTAAACGGTTAACCCTAAAATGATAATCGTTATCGTTCCCAAAAATTATGAAATTATGTTCCTGGGTCCAAAATTTATTGGTAGGGATTCTCCCCTTGATGCTGGTGGCCTGTGGTGGTTCTTCCTCTACCGCTACTGCACCCCCTATGGACACACAACGTCTGACCGTGGTCGCCACGTTTGTTCCCATGTATGAATTTACTAAAGCGGTAGCTGGAGATAAAGCCCAGGTTGAAATTTTGATTCCACCGGGCAGTGAAGTTCACGATTATCAAACGAAGCCAGAAGATTTGAGAAAACTTGCTCAAGCTAAGTTGCTGATTAAAAATGGTCTGGGTCTAGATGACTTTGTCGATGGACTGGTAGCCAGCTCTGAGAATAAGGACCTTACAGTCGTTAATTCTAGCCAAGGGGTGAAGACTCTTGGTCAAGTGGGGGAACTAGTTCCTATTGTCAAAGGGGAGAAAGAAAGACCCTCGAATCCTCATATTTGGCTAGACCCTATACGGGTACAGCAGCAAATCGGAAATATCCGAGATGCCCTGATTGCTGTTGATCCGAGCCATAGGGAATCCTACGAAAGGAATGCAGAAGCTTATATAGATAAACTCCAAACCTTAGACCAGGAGTACAAAAAAACACTCGCTTTAAGCAGCAAGAAAGAGTTTATAACGTTCCACGATGCTTTTCCTTATTTGGCAGACCGCTATGGCCTCAAACAGTTGGCGATTATTGCTATCCCTGAAGATGAATTGACTCCTAAAGATGTTCAAAAGACTGTACAAGCAGCCAAAAAATACAAAGTCAAAGTTCTACTTTCTGAACCTGGTGTGGATAATAAATTGTTCACTACTCTTTCTAAAGATCTGAATATCAACGTTAAGACCATTGACTCTTTGGAAAATGGCACCTTGGACCCGGACTATTACTTCAAGGTCATGCGGGCCAATCTAGAAGTTCTCAAAGAGGCTCTGGCCTGATATTTGGCCTTGACGCACTCAAATTTATTGATAATTAATTCTATTAACTATAGCCTTAAGATTCACCCTGGATAATCTCAAATTCTAAGGAAATAGAGCTAAGACAGCGTGTGAAGCATAATTCTCACAAAAAATACTTTTTCTCGTTGAGAAAAATTTCTACTTGACATGGCATCCCTGAGTATGGTTAGTATAGCTCCGATAGCTTTTATTGAGATTAATTCTCAAGAGGTTAGGACCCATGGATTGGTCTTTTGCCCTCCCGGTGATGTTCATCACGCTTCGGGAGGGAGTGGAAGCTGCACTGGTAGTAGGTATTGTTGCAGCCTATTTAGTCAGAGCTGAACAAACCGTACTGATTAAATGGGTATGGATCGGTGTTTTTGGAGGATTACTCCTTAGTGGTCTCCTCGGCTGGATGGCTGAGACTTTGTTAGGAGGTTTTCGAGGCACTTTGTATCTGGTCACTGAAGCTAGCTTTGCGCTATTGGCTGTCGCGATGCTCAGTTGGATGCTGCTGTGGATGACTCAGCGTTCTCGGTTCTTGAAAAAAGAGATTCAAGAGGCAGTACAGCTATCCATCCAGGATCCAAAGAAAGCTGATTTAGGCATAGCGACCCTGGTCGGCGTAGCTGTCCTGAGAGAAGGCATTGAAGTAGTACTCTTTCTGGGAGCACAACTCCGGTCCGGAGCTTGGCCTCCATTGATCGGGGCTGCCGTGGGTCTTATGCTAGCGAGTGCGATTGGCTATGCCCTGTTTGGGTTAGGAGCCAGGATCGACGTCCGTGCTTTCTTCGCTGCACTGGGCTCTCTGCTTTTACTGATTGTTGCCGGTCTACTTTCTACAGCGCTGGGCCTCTTGAGTTCTGCTTTTGAGTGGAATCTAGGACCTGTGCTGTGGGACTTGTCTGGTGTCTTGCCAGAAGGACAATTTCCGGGAGTGATGTTCAATGCGCTTTTTGGCTATACGGACCAACCTCGTCGTCTTCAGTTTTTAGTCTGGCTCGGATACTTGCTGAGCGTCGGTACGCTCTATCTGAGGACCATCTTTCCAACGACCTTAATGGCAACACAACCCTCCGTGGGTAAATCTTAGTGATCTTAATTCAGGAGTCATCTATGAAACTTTGGGCTGCTCTTTTGTTGGGTTTAGCGCTAACAACCCCTGCCTTAGCTGGAGAAAAAATAGATATTAACAAAGCGCCGATTACCGTACTCGATAAGTTGGAAGTAAAAAATACAGGCCCTATGCTCTCTGAGCGTATTCAGAGCGGTCGTCCCTACAAGAGTATTGATGACTTAACGAGTAAAAAGGTGATTTCCCAACAAGAGTTTGAGGCAATCAAGAATTTGATCATAGTGAAGGCGAAATAGTGCCCGTATTTTACCCTTACTTGTACTAAAGGACAGGTACTGCTGTAAGTGCGACGTTGTACAAGTAAATTTGATGTGTGAGGAGAAAAACGATGAATAAGTTTCTAGCTGCTACTATTTCCCTATTGGGAACATCTGCTATGACTGCGCTGCCTATCTTGGCTTCGCCCGATGTTGCTGTTAGTGCATTACAAGGTGGAAACTCCCAAGTTAGTCAGGTAAGTTCGGTGTCAGAGCTTACGGACGTAGACCCTAATTCTTGGGCTTTTCAAGCCTTGAAATCTCTAGTGGAACGCTATGGCTGTATTGAAGGTTATCCCAGTAAGAAATATCTCGGAAACCGTCCCTTAAGTCGTTATGAATTTGCAGCTGGGCTGAATGCTTGCCTGGATAAAATAGGGGAACAAATTGCCGCAGCGACTAGTAATTTAGCGACTAAAGATGACTTGGCTACAGTGCAGCGCTTGCAAGAAGACTTTCAAACTGAATTAGCAACCCTGAAGGGTCGTGTTGACGTCCTAGAAGCAAAAACTAAAGAACTTGAAGCTCAACAGTTTTCCACTACTACTAAGCTTGCAGGCACAGAAGTGTTTGGCCTGACGGGAGGTGGTGCTGGTGGAGATGTTGCTCTCCCAGGAGCTAGCGGAGGCCCTGCTTTTGGTGATTCAGATGCCACAGGCATAGGAGACCTAATAACAGGTAGTAGTGCTAACAC
>CASBPW010000339.1 GCA_949127685.1 Candidatus Sivonenia alaskensis PMM_0068
CCCATGGCCTATGCAGCCTTTGAAGAACACATCTTGCATGCGGTTAGACTATCGCGCCAAGAAGCTGAAGTAGTCCGTGCGCTTCTGCAAAAAGCAGAATTGGCGCATCTCAGTGAGAGAGAAAAGACAGAATTTCTAGGGAAGTTTGGCCTGTAAGTTTTTCAGATAGTTCCTAGGCGATTTAAAGGGAAGAAACGAAAAGCTGCTTTGCCAATCAATCCTGTACAGGGTGCAATCCCTGTATTAGCCAGTATGCTATCTATGACAGACTGTTCTTTAGGACAGGCATGGGCAGGTAAGAATCCCCAAATATGTGAATCTTGAGAGTTATTGCGGTTATCTCCCATCGCAAAATAGTGACCTTCTGGGACAATAACGGGACCTGTTTTTTGTCCTTGATAGCAAGGGATGTCACTCAAGTCTTTCATGTTATAGCTTGGGTCTTCATAGGTATAAGACTCATCCAGTGCCTTGTTGTTAATCAGAACCACTCCCGGCGTAATAGTGACTTGGTCTGGAGTCAGTCCAAACTTTTGGGCAATTTCAGCGGTGGATAGCTTTTGATCTCCAAACTGGACACCATCTTTTTCTAATTTCAACCGTTTTTGATAGGCCAGAGGTCGTTCGGTAAAGCCATTGAACTCACTAGAAAGCCCAGCCGTGCGCTCAAACAGTTGGACGCGGAACCGCTCATGATCTAGCACGGTAGAACCTAGCCTTACGGTGCCTCCCTGGACTTCAATACGGTCTCCTGGTAGGCCAATAATCCTCTTGATATAGGCCACCGAAGTATCCGTTACGGAAGTAGAACCCGCATTATCTTGGAAGCAAGCTGGGGGCACAAAAACGATGACGTTGGTACGCTGAGGTTTAGAAAAGTCGTAGGTAAGTTTTTCGACAATAATCCGGTCAGATTGCCAGGGATCTTGAGAGCCAATCAGCGTGGGCAACATAGACTCCGAGGGGATGTAGCGAGCTTCAGCTACAAAAGTGCGGATGAAAAAAGCGAGAAAAATTGCAATCAGAATCGTTTGTATATTTTCTCGTTGGCCTTTAATCCATGCCCAGAATGCATTCATCTAGAAAAACCAACCATAACTGTGAAGTCCTGTCCCGAGTAAGTTGACTCCCAGGTAGGTGATCCACACTACCACGAAACCTAACGATGCCAGGAGAGCGGGCTTTCGGCCCTGCCAACCTATGGTTAAGCGCGAGTGCAAATAGGCAGCAAAAACGAGCCAGGTAATCAAACTCCAAGTTTCTTTAGGGTCCCAGCTCCAATAAGAGCCCCAAGCCTCGTTAGCCCAAACGGCACCTGCAATGATGCCAATGGTCAATAGAGGAAAGCCCAAACCAATCAGACGATAACTGGTGTTGTCTAGAATGTCCGCCAAGCTTGAGGTCTGGAGTGCCGTAGCTACAGGAGCTTCTGTCTCCATGGTTAGGGTACCGCCCTCTGCATTCTGAAACGCATAGCTGGTCTGTGGAGAAGTTTTAGGTTCTGACTGAACCGTCTCTGCCTTATCTACCCGACGATATCCCCCCGTCCCAATCGAAGAGCCCCGTAGTTCCAAATTCTTCGCTTTGCGGGTGACCCAAAGATAGGCGATGGATGCCAGGGAACCGACTAAGAGCGTGCCGTAGCTCAGGATCATCACGCTGACATGCATCATCAGCCAGTTGGACTGCAGAGCCGGAACCAACGGAGCACTGGTCTGCATATTGGCGGGTAAGACCAGGGAAGCAAAAGCGGCTAACAGGGTGGCCACAGGAGCGGTAAAAACCCCGATCAAACGCTCTCGACTGAACCACTCCGCTCCTACATGCACGGCACAAATGCACCAGCATAGAAAAAATAGGGACTCATATAAGTTGCTGACCGGGAAAGGATGTCCAGACTCGATCCAGCGGGCTACTAAAAGCCCGGTTGTGGTCAAGGCTGCGATACTCATCCCTATAGAAGCTAGATCAGAGATCCATTTCGGTTTCTTGAAGGCAGCGTAGACCCAATAACTTAAGGTTGCTACCCCAAGAGTGGCGAAAGAAGCGTTATCTAAGACGTTTTGAATGTCGACAAGATTCATCTGCGGGGTTCCTTAGAGAGGGCGGACGGCTCGGCTCTGATCACATCCGAGGGGCCTGACTGCCTGTTTTGGAGATTGGACGCTACACTCATAAATTCTCGTTCAAAAGTAATTTGGGCCCGGTTGGTTCTGCCTGCAAAATAGACTACCCCATCTTTGGCAAAGCCCCACACTTGGCTGTGGCTCAGATAGCTCATCATCACCCCAATCATAAGCAGTCCAAAACCCGTGTAGACAAGCACGGTCCCTGGGTCTTTCTTCGACTGAATGCCGGTGGCTCCGGTGACTCCTTTGACTTCCAACCTTAGAGAGGGTGTTAGTTCAGCGGGGACTCCAGGTTTTAGAGAGATCGGAATCGGTTGCTTGGCGCCAAACAAAATGGCCTGGACGGTTCCCTGGAGGCCATTGGTGGCAAGGACCATTTTTGCTTGGTCGTTATTGTCTAGCGGAATAATCGCTCCCCAGGTTTCTTTGCCATTGATTACCTGTTCCAGCGGACGCATCGGAATTTTGACCCAAGGGGTATCGTTTACCCGAAACAAAATGGAATCTACGCCCCAACTGGCTTGATAGAGGCTGACTCCGTCATAGTTCATCGGGTCATTGACCGATATGGTCTTACGGGCTTTTTCTTTGCCATCAGTATCAATGATCGAAAGGTCAGAATAGAACTGCTTAATTGAGCCATCTGGCCGATAGTCAATCCAAAAGCGGTTGACTTTAACCTGCCATTTAGGAGCAACGGTCCAAGGACCGGGGCTCGTTAACTGGTGGAAATCGAACTGTTCTCCATCAGGGGTCATGCTTTGGGTCTTGAACCCGGTTAGCGCTCCCAGCATGCCCCCTAGGAGAATCAAAATAATCGATACATGGACGATAATCGGTCCTACACGACCGAGCAACCCCTTGTGTCCATAAATTTTCTGGCCTTCCGTGTGGATCTGGAACCCTTTCTGCTGGAATTCTTGAATGAGCTGCTCTAATGTTGCAGGAACTTCGGTAAACAGGGCAAATTTCTTGAGCCGTTTCGGATTGTCATAAAAGCGCCACTTGCGGGCGGATTTTAGCATGGGGATCTGGCGTAAAAACGAGCAGGTCGCCAGACTGGTCCCAAAAAGAATCAAAAGGGCTAAAAACCACCATGCGCGGTAAACATCATTCAGCCCGAGGGCCAGAATCACCTTCCATGTCAAAAAGCCGAAAAGAACTTTGCCTTGGTCAGGATAATTCTGTTGGTAATACTGAGGGCCTTCCTGTTGAGGCAAGACAGTCCCCACCGTGCTACACAGAGCAATAACGAGAAAGAGCGTGATCGCAAGCGGTAAAGACCCCAAAATAGAGAGAAGTTCCCGCTGCACTCCCAGCCAAAAAAGATTTTTCTTGAAAGAATTAGAAGTCACACAAACCGCTTGGAGATCACATTCTCCATTCTATGGAACAGCTCGACTGATGCCAGGTTAATTTAAGTCTCAGGAAGGCAATTAAGACGTTGCGTCAGACTTAAGGGTTCCTCTCCTGAACCAGAGTGCCCAAAATCATAAGTCTGCCTATCTAAGGCCATTAAGTTTCGCCCCTAAGCAAAATTAGCATCTACTCTGAAAAGGTACGGTTCTAGGCTCTACATTTCTACTATGGCTGAAAATCCTTGTCCTGATCCTCCACGGCGCACCGTCCGTTGTGCGGTGATTACTTTGAGTGATACCCGTACGGAAGCGGATGACAAAAGTGGTCAAATCATCCAGCAACGGCTTCAAGAGGCGGACCATCCTGTGGGATTTTACAAAATTCTTCCCGACGAGCCGGATCAGCTAAAGACTTTGCTGCTGGAATTAGCAGCGCAAGAAGATTTGGAAGTGGTGATTTGTAATGGGGGTACGGGGATTGCACCCAGAGACACGACCTTCGATGCTTTGCAGAGCTTACTAGAAAAAGAACTCCCCGGATTTGGGGAGCTTTTTAGAATGCTTTCCTGGGAGCAAGTAGGCTCACGGGCGATGGCCTCACGAGCTACCTGCGGAATTTTCAAGGGCAAGCTGGTGTTCTCTTTACCGGGTTCGCACAAAGCGGTAGCCCTGGCTATGGACAAACTGATCGTTCCAGAGATCGTCCATTTAGTCCGGCAATTGAAGGGAGAGCACTAGCTCTCAGAATCTTCTTCAGCAGCCTCTTCCTGGGCGGGATAGATAAATCCGGTATTGCGGCCACTCAGAATGGAGTTCCCCAAAGCGAGGGCTTTATCAGCCTGAACCGTGGTTTTGCGGATCCAATGAGAACAACGGGAGCGGCCTTTTTGCTTAGACGTTTTCTTTTTAGGCTGAGCCATGGCGGGAGACGAATTTTACAGCTTTACGAGTGTACCAGAATTTCTTGCTGGGGAGTGGGGAAGTACTTGAAAATTGTCGGCAGGGAGATTTGCCAAAAGTAAAGAGAACAATTGCCCTGCTTATATTTCCAGGTTAGAAAATATCTGATGCTTGAATATGGACTTCAGTACAATTCTAAGCAATGGAAATTGGGGTTGCGCAGAAGTTCCTGAATTGCGCCTGCTCCAGAACGGAGTAAATTCTCAACTTGGCTGGTTAGTGCATTCCCACAGCGTAGCCATAAGACTTTAGGTGGCGAGCCATATAAACGGCTTCTCTCAGCAAAGTCCGCATCCTGAGTCACGATGCAGAAGTCATTTGTCCTAGCAAACTCCCATATTTCGGTATCAGTCTTCTCTTCCAATTCGTGAAACTGGACATGGCTTGAAGTTGGGTAAATGTCGGCCAATCTCGGCACTAGTTTACGACTCAAATTTTGATCGAAAAGCAATTTCAAGCAGCACCTGCCGAAACAGTTAAACGATGTTCCCGGTCAGCCGCAAATTCTAGACAAGCTCTAATGTCCTCCTCTGTTAGTTCAGGAAAGTCTTCTAGAATTTCGTCATGAGACATTCCAGCCGCCAGCCAGCCCAGAACATCGTACACAGTGATTCGCATCCGTCGAATACAGGGTTTACCTCCTCGCTTATCCGGCTCAATCGTAATAATATTGTGATAGGTCATAGTCATTAAAGGCTGTATAGCGATGCTCTAAGTCTAGAGCATCCCAACAAGGGCTTGCAAAGGACGGCCTCCAAACTCAGGTAATAGGGGTTGGCAGAGACCATCGCGCCCAACAGGGGATGAAGATGAGGGTCAATGAAATCGGGCATGACAATTTTGTCTTCAAATGTGCGCTCGATCTCGTGGGGATGTGCGTCGAGCCACGGTTTGAGATCCTCGATCGAGCCCGACTGACAGGATCTGTCCATTACGCACAGCTACTGCCGTCGCAGTGAGCTGACTATTGTTCATGGTGATGATTCACTCTTGAGATAGCCTTTTCACCTCGGAAGCGCCCAGTAATGCATGGGTTTCGGCTAAAAACTGGGGAATCACTTCACGGTGTGGGCTTCGAGCTAAACATTCGGTCAGGACCACTTCTTGGAGCTTGACGGCATTACGACCGGGAAACCAATGGCCGCCATTTCCTAGAAGGTTGTAGCGCATCTTGCCGTACTCTACTAAGTCATAGGCTAGGGCTAGATTCCTGAGCCAAAGAAGTATCGGGATATTGATATTGCCTGGGGTTTCTTCATGGGGAGGAAGTCCTTGCTCCCAGGTTTTGACCCAGGATTCTCCCAGCACATCAATCATCGCCTGTTCCAAGCGAGTGATGATTGATGGAAGAATGGCGTCTGCTTGGTCCAGCAGAGAAAGCACTTTCAAATGCTCCTCAAAATCACCAGGGCGGGAAGCTCCCAGGCTCAGGGTATGGACCTGAGGATGGTTTAGGCAAAAAAGGTCGTTGAATGCCATCGGACTGAGGGGCTGGCAGAGGTCCACCAAGCGTTGGGGTGGGTCATATAATTTGCCTCCTTTATCGGAAGGACTGATGATAAATACCCCCATGTCTTGCTGGATGGCATGTTCAATCGCAGGCCAGTTTCTCTGATTGATGTAGTACCAGTGGAGATTGACATAGTC
>CASBPW010000340.1 GCA_949127685.1 Candidatus Sivonenia alaskensis PMM_0068
TATGGTAGAGATGCTGCTGATGTCGCCCTTGTCACTCAGTTCGGTCCTTTAAATTTACTCGATATGAAAGTCTGGGTTGAAGCTGACACCTCTCAAATATAAGGCAGGTCAAAAAGAAAGAAGCAGATTTTGAAGGCACATGACGTAATACCAATTCTTAAGGAGTATGCATTAATAAGCATTTCAGGCGTCTGACTTAGTGCCAGATGGCTCAGAATTGGTATTACACCCATGGACTCCACCTTGGGGGAAAGGATGTTCGTAGTCCTCTCGGCTGATGAGAACTGGTTCCGTTTACCGAACATACCGAACACTCTCAACCTGACGGGTAAACAGTTCCGTAAAGATACTCAATACCGTACGTTTGCGGGTGCGGATATTAGCGGAAAGAGACATCCCGGATTGCAAGGTTACTGGCTGCTTGTTTATCATCAAGTTTTGTTGGTCTAGGCGAATTTCCACAGGAAATCGATAGAAATTATAGATCTGGTCTGGAGGTAAGGCATCAGAACCTATTTGGACGACTTTGCCTTTGACATCCCCAAACTCACTAAAAGGGAATGAGTCAATACGAACATCCACATCCATTCCCTCTTGCACGAAACCAATATCTCGGTTAGTGATAAATACTTTAGCAATCAGATTACTGTCAGGAACAATTTTGAGAATTGGCTCACTGGTGCTAACCACAATCCCAGGAGTATTCGATTGAAAATCAAAAATCTTGCCGCTAACAGGCGCTTTTATTTCTTCATACTGTTTCGCCACCTTGCCTCGTTTCATTTGACCTTCCAGCTCAGCAATCTTTTTGTCATTCTCGGCAATCTTTGTTAGGAGGTCCTTGCGGTTGAGAGACGTTGTGTTTTGCAAGCGCTGCTTTACTTGTAGGATCAAAGCCTGCAAGCGTTTTTGTTCTTCTTGCAAACGATCCACTTCTGCTTGCCCTTGGCGGACTTGTTGTTCTTGACGTCGGTATTGCAGTAGAGGAATTGCCCCCTCGTCTACTACGGGCTTCATATCATTCAGGATGTTTTGATTGAGAACAAGTACATCCTTAGCACTAGCCAACGCAAAATCATTCTGGCTGAGTTGCCGTTCTGACTGCTGAATCTCTGCCTGAGCCCCTGCCACTCGAGAATTGATTTCAGCTTGACTGGCGAGGAACAGTGCTTGTTTTTCTATGCTCAAACTGGACGGTGGTCTTGAGTTTGTTAACTGAGTCCGATAGAGCTGATTCTCTTGGATCAGATCGTCCCGGATAGAGGTATTCGCAGCAATATCTGCTTCCGTGTTTCTGGGGTCTAACCTCAAAAGAGGTTGTCCTTTCTCTACCCGTTGACCATCTTTCACATAAACCGCTTTGATCACTCCATTCGCGGGAGCTTGGACTTTTTGGACAGCCCCTGTCGGCTCCAGCTTGCCTTGGGCGGAAACCGCTTCATCAATCTGAAATACAGACGCCCAGATGATTACAAAACTGGTAACCGCAATCAATAGCCAGACAATAAATCGTGACCAAAGTGGGGATTGCTTCAGGATGACAGGCTGGTCAAAGGTCTGGCGTTGGGTCAAATTCCTATTTTTTGCGGGTGCGAGCGGAAGAGCCTCTTGCTTTTGTAGGGTAACAGAGTCAACCGGCTGAATGGCTTGGTTGGATGGATTGGGGGGCTCTGGTTGGTTTGAATGCATGGCACTTCACCCTTTCTATAGCTGGGCTTGTTGTTGCTGATAGAGACAGTAGTAGCGACCTTTGATCGCCATCAGTTCATCGTAGGTCCCCTGTTCCACTACGGCACCTTGGTCCATCACCACTATCACATCCGCATTCCGAATCGTGCTGAGGCGATGGGTGATAAAGAAGACGCTGCGGCCCCGGAAGACTTCGATAAGGTTCTGGCAAACCTGACGCTCCGTGTTGTAGTCCAGTGCGCTGGTGGCCTCGTCTAGAATTAAGAGCTGGGGATTCTGTAATACCATCCGGGCAATGGCAACTCGTTGCCGCTGCCCCCCAGAGAGAGAAGAACCCCGCTCTCCTACCCGCGTGTTATAGCCGTTAGGGAGCGACATGATGAATTCATGGGCTACTGCCACTTTAGCGGCATGGATAATTTCTTCAGGGGAGGCATCAGGATGTGCCAGGGCAATGTTTTCCTGCACGGTGCCATCGAATAAGAGCGGGTCTTGCAGAACCAAACCGACTTGCTGGCGTAGGGAATACAGTTCCACTTTGCTGATGTCATAGCCATCGATAAGAATCCTTCCAGCATCTGCTTCGTAAAGCCGGGGCAAGAGTTTCATCAAAGTACTTTTGCCAGAACCACTTTGGCCGACAATCCCGACAAAAGTTCCTGCCGGGAAATCCAGACTGACATGCACCAACTGGGGAGCACCACTAGTTGCAAAACGGAACGTGACATTATCGTACTTAACGGCGCCTTGAATAGCAGGCATTGGAATGTTTTGACGGTCTAGATCCTCTGCCTCGCGAGGAGTATCCACGATGTCACTCAAGCGCTCCAACGAAAGCGCGGTTTCTTGGAAGTTTTGCCATAGCTGCACCAGTCGGAGCAAAGGACTGGTGGTGTATCCCGCGATAATCCGAAAAGCAATCAACTGGCCCAGGGTTAACTGCCCTTTGAGGACCAGATAGGCTCCGACCCACAACAGGAGTAAGCCAGAGAGTTGATTGAGGAATTGACTGAAGGAGTTCGCTGCCGTGGAGGTGAGAACGGTATTAAAACCAGCACTCACGTAGCGGCCATAGCGTTCTTGCCATTGCCAACGAGCGCGCAGTTCAATGTTCTGAGCTTTGACCGTCTGGATCCCAGAAATCGCTTCTACAAAGTAGGATTGGGCCTCAGCATTGCGTTCTGCTTTGGTCCGTAATTGCTTGCGAATAATTGGCGAAGCTAAGAAAGTGATCAGGGCAAAGAGGGGAATCGTAGACAGGGCAACCAGGGTTAATACCCAGCTATAGATCACCATGACCACAATGTAGATCACGGAAAAGATGGCATCTAATACGACCGTGAGTGCAGTTCCAGTTAGAAATTGGCGGATATTTTCCAGTTCATTGACACGGGTGGATAATTCCCCCACAGGCCGACGCTCAAAGTAGCGCAGGGGTAGACGCAAGAGATGGTCGATAATTTCTGACCCCAAGGCCATATCGATCCGGTTGGTGGTATCGACAAAGAGGTACGTCCGTAAAGCGCCTAACAGCGCTTCAAAAACAGCAACGACCACCAGAAAAACACCCAGGACTTGCAGGGTATCTACACTGTTTTGAACCAAAACCTTGTCAATGATGATTTGAACGATCAGGGGATTGGCTAAGCCAAACAGTTGGACAAAAAAGGAGGCAATGAGAACTTCAAATAAGACTTTACGGTAGCGCCAGAGGGAAGGCAAAAACCAACTCAGGCTGAACCGTTGCTGCGGGGTTTGGGGAGTCGTTTTGAGGAGCAGAACCTGACCTTCTTCGCCCCAAAACTGCATAAACTCTGCCGGCTTGCAGCGCACAATGCCCTGATGGGGAATTCCTAAAACCAATTCCCTTTCGCTAATTTGGAAAAGCACCGCCAAATGATCTTTCCAGCGCACCAGCGCAGGGGCCTGCAGGCGACTGACCGCCGTGGCAGGCACTGTCACCAATTGGGCATTCAAGCCCATCAGTTCGGCCACGGCCCCACAAACCGGAAGCGGAATATCTCCGCTGCGCTCAAGCTGCTGGCCTAGAACCCGGCGTACTACCTCCCGACGGAAGGGGAGGCCCAAGAACTGACTGAGCATTTGGAAACAGGCTAGCGCTTCTTCTAGCGCACCCCGTCCCCGCACCAGAGGATATTGCTGCTTTTCACCCGTCTCTAGAGGCTCCGGAACTATTTCTGGAGCATAGGGAATCGCATCTACGGGTAAAACAGCTTGGGGCAAGGTCGGCAGCACTTGTCTTTGAAGCAACCTTTCCCGAAATCCGACCAGGCGCGCTGAGCGCTCTACGTTCAGCTCAGGATGTCCATGGTTGGGAATTAACCGACTACCTACCGGATAATTTGTAATCACGCCCCTGCTGACCAACCAAACCCAATCAGGGTCAAGCTGTTGGGCAGGGTGTTTACCTGGAGGTAGACTCAGCACCTTGGCTTCTGGGTAAATTTCAGTAGCTAATTCTTTCAAATCAGCGGTGCCATCCGCCTGCTGTAGCA
>CASBPW010000341.1 GCA_949127685.1 Candidatus Sivonenia alaskensis PMM_0068
CTATCTGCACTCAAAGTAGAAGCCTGAAGCACCCAATATACAACAAATATATTCCGCTCCCAATGTGGGATAGCTCAGAAATTCTGATTGATGGAAATTTGTTCGGACAAGGGGAAGGTCACTCTGTTCCTTCGGGACTAAGATCCTTGTCATCTCGTTCACCCTGATTGACCTCCACCATTAATCCTGAAGAGCCCTGAATTTCAATATTTCTATCCAGGATATCCTTTAAGTAAACGGCAATCATTATGTTAAATGATATGTATAACATGCTGAGATTCCTTAACTCGTCTCTATAACAAAACAGTGTGAAGAGAGGGATAGTAATAGCTAAAGCAAATAATGAATGTTGTTTAATAGGTCGCTCAAGAGATGGCCAAGATTTAAATATAATAATGAACAGAGCCAGTAGGATGAAGATAGAGAAACCTTTCGGCAAGTACATACCATAAGTCCACTCAAAGCTGAAAAGATAATCGAGCGGATGTAAATAGAATTTAATATTATCCACTAGCTGATAATCCATATTACTACCTGGGTTCTTTGCGTATGTTGATTTGCCTATAAAATTAACTATGGCTGCAATAAAAATATTAGAACTGATAAACATCAGAAGTTTAAAGCGAGACATAAAAGCTTGAACTAGCGGGATAAGGGCGAGAATAAAGAGAGGGAATGACTCCTTATTTAATGTGGCTACTAATGTGATTGGAAGAATCCAAATATAGCGTTTGTGAAGAGTTAAAAGGAATGCTATAGACATAAACATTAGTTCGAAGAAGTCGTAAAAATAACCTCCTCTTGTAAAAATAATAGGTAAGATTAAAGCGAAGCAGATTGGTGCTAGCGTTCCAGAAATATTACTCTTAGATACTTCAGTACAAACTTCTTTCAGTAGAAACATAGAAATTAGTAATGAAGCAAAAGTTATTATATAGACAATAGAATAACGAAACATATATTCTGGTTTGAGGCTTCCCTTCCTTGCAGGCTTATATAAATCAAACGGACATTGCCAAAAACCATAATTCGTGCAATTGTCGTTAAGATTTTTGGAAATATTTACAATTTCTTCCCTGATACTGGGTGAGATTTCTTTATCAAGAAAATTTGCAATTTGAGGAATAAGCTGTCGGTAAACAGCTGGTCTATAAGCCGTTCCGTCTAACATCAGATCTATAGAGAATCGTGGGTCAGTATCTCTAAAAGCCCATTTAGCAAAATAGCCATTGAAAGAGGCTGCTGCAACGATAAAGTAGGCAAATACTAACAGAAAAGTTGTCGAAATCTGTCCTAATTTAGCGGTTTTCATTTTTTCTCTCTTTCGACTTTGAGTTCAACTAGGATACCCAGGGTGAACGCATTTTATTACTAAAACACATGATGGGTGAAAGTTTCGCACTTTTTTGAATTTTACTGACTAGGCGTCAAAGCCCTGCTGGGAAAGGCTTTCGGGAATTGGATGCGTTTACCTTGATCCCTAAAATATATAGTAACAGCCAAAGCAGTTAGTCCGCTATTCTATAGAATGTGCTCCATCGCATCTCGTAAACAATCAAACTGGTTTAGGTGTTTGCAAATTCGGCTTTTTCAGCGTTCGACTGAGGCTTCGACGTTAAGCTCAGCCGAACCCTGCACGCCGAAGTCCAAGACCAGCACCTCTCAATTTTGTTTAGGTCTGACGAATAGCACACTTCACACCCAGCTTACTCAATTAGCCCCCCTCTGCACGCAGAGAGGGGAATGCGTATGCCATTATAGAATCTGGATTTACTCTTCCTCTCCGTAAATTAGGCGGTTGGGAGGTCGGTCATGCCTTGCAGTCTACGCACACTGGATAGGATGACTGATAAGTCGTCGAACGTTTGCCAAAAAGGGTGTAGCGATTGTCTCGGACCTGGGCATACACTCCATCTCCCAAAAGTTTCATCCCTGGGAGCGCTCGGTAGGCTTGAATAAAAACCGCTCCCATCGGTAGTAAACGGGCGATTTCTTCTGCGGCTTGACTACCTTGCCAGCGCTGTGACCGCTCATTTAGAACATCCTCTTTCAAGAGGATCATGCCCATTTCACAGTCTGCTGGAGTGATTCCAAACTGGGCTAACCCTTGTGTATCCTGCATGGGCAGGTATAGAAACAAATGCCCTTGGTCGAGTTTTTCCAGTAACTGTACCAAGGTGACACAAAGGTTGCAGTTGCCGTCGAAAATAACCGTGTGTTGCACAGGGCTTTGCCTAGCTCGCTACTTCTATCGTACGTAAAGAACGCTGTTTCCGTCGGGCCGCACACACTTGATAGAACTCTTCAAAGACGATGCTTCCTTCCACCCGTCCATCTTCCCATTGGCCATTCAGCCATTCGGGATGCCATTGAATCCCCACAATCCACTCTTCTGCATTGATGCGCTCATAGGCTTCGGTAATGCCATCGGGGGCTTTGGCAATCGGTTTAAGGTCTGGTGCTAAGTTCTTAACGGCTTGATGGTGGACGGTATTCACTAGAATTTCAGGGGAAGGATAGAGGTTCCCGAGCCAAGAAGAAGGAACTAAATGCACCGGATGCGCTATTTGGTCGTACCGTTCTCCGCAGCGATGCTGTAGGGTTTCCGGCTGTTGGGTATTGATGTCTTGGTATAGACTGCCGCCTAGAGCGACATTAATGACTTGGGCTCCGCGACAAATGCCTAACATCGGCAAGCCGAGCGTTCTGGTTGCTTGAATAAGCCGAAATTCATAGTTATCACGAATGGCATCGCCTTGCCAGTCCTCGTGGAGGGGCTCTTCTCCATAGGCCAGAGGAGAAACATCAGCCCCTCCAGAAAAGATCACCCCGTCTAAACCTTCCAATACCAAATAGGCCCCTTCGTCACTTTTGAGATCGATCAAAGGAGTCGGAATCGCTCCGCTCCGGGCAATAGAAAGAACCATTTCTTCTTCTACATAGTGGAGGGTTTTCCCCTGGAATAAGGCCCGTTCTGAATCCGGATGGGAAAAAGAAACAGAAATACCGATACGTAGGGGAGAAGATTTTAGAAGATTCATAGAGGCTAGGTAGATTCTATTACCTGTTACTTTACGCGATGTTCGGTGAAGTATTATGATGCGGCCTTTGCCCAGAGTGTGGTCAGTTCCCTTTCATGCCGACCGATAGTGCCCTTGCAGAATTTTATGAACAGACTTTGTGCTGGTTGGGAAGGCCACGAGAGTCCTATCGTTTGCTGAGCGAATCAGTGATTCCGCGTTTGGCTACCTGGGTCCGAGGGACGGTGGAAGACCGCTCTGTAAAAGACTGGCAGCCAGAAGATATCGAGCCGATTCTGTTTCCCGTTGCTCAAATTGGCAATGATGCGACCGTTTTATCCTGCGAAGCCTTGCTACTCTGTGGCAGTGGCAGTTACTATAACCCCTGTGATGTAGCGATTTTTGTCTTTGTGCAACGTCCAGAAGAGCGTTTTAGCGAATTGTGTGTCCGGATCCGCACTACCCAAGCTCAGGTTTTACGAGGTCCTTCTGTGAGTGTTGGGGAGGTCAATCTGACAAGAAAAGAACGAGACTATATCAATACGAAATTCCTGATTTGGCCCCACAATCTGAAGCTCAGTGAATCAGACACGATGGTAGCCCAGGGATTTGCTTTGATTCAGTTAGAGATAGCTCCCTAGGGCATGATGCACATCTTTGCCAAGCCCCCCAAATCGGTACGACCTCAATTTGATCTAAAAACGGCCGCATACCCCACAGCTCACTGTGATTGGGTGTTCAGTTTTAGAGGTGAGCTATAGACAATCAGAAGTATCAGACTTTCTTTTCCTGAACTCACGTTACAATTAGACTGTAGTTGCTATTGTTCATCCAGTTAAAAAATACCTGCCTTTATTTTTTCTGGGGTTTGCGCTGACTGCTTGTGGTGCAACTTCTGCCCCTGTCATCTTTTCTCCTACAGCTCCGGTCTACGAAGAAAAGGTCCTTCATGACCCCGATGGTATCGGCAAGTTCTACATGGGCCGTGAGATTGCCAACGTCATGGGGTTCGATGGAGCTGGTTGGTTAGAGCGGCCTAGCCGCGAAATAACGGAACAACCGGATCGAGTGATTAAGAGTCTTAATCTTAAACCTACCGATGTGGTCGCCGATATTGGGGCAGGCACAGGCTATTTCAGCTTCCGAATCAGCCCTGTCGTCTCTCAGGGGAAAGTGTTAGCCGTTGACGTCCAACCAGAGATGATTAAGGTTCTGAATGGACTCAAAAGAGACCGTAAAATCAGCAATGTCCAGCCCATTCAAGGCACAATTACTAACCCTAATTTGCCTACAGCGGCCGTGGATTTGGTCCTGATGGTGGATACCTATCATGAGTTTTCGCATCCACGGGAAATGATGCAGGCCATTGTTAAGAGCCTAAAACCAGGTGGACGGGTGGTTCTCCTCGAATATCGGGGCGAGGACCCGAATGTACCGATTAAACTTGTTCATAAAATGACCCAAAACCAAGTCCGCAAAGAGATGGCCGCTGTTCAATTAATCTGGAAAGAAACAAAGGACTTTCTACCTTATCAGCACCTCCTGATTTTCGAAAAATCGGCTGCCTAGAGGCATGATCTATCTCGTCCCTCCGCGATTATGCAATCGAAACTGGCGATAGGCTCCCCTTATATAAGAGGAGAAGTCTCCAAGCCCCAATCCATCCAACGATTAAATCCCGGACCATCGGAAAGGTCAAAGTGGAGAGGCGTGACCGAAATATAGTTACTACGCACAGCCCATACATCGGTGCCTGGTTTTTCTTCAGATTCTTGGGCAATACCGGCTAACCAATAGTAGGTTTTACCTCTAGGATCTGTCCTTTTTTCAAAGATATCGGTGTAGCGTCGCACCCCGAGTTGGGTAAGAACAGGGCCACAAATGTCTTCCTCGGCAATAGCCGGAACATTGATGTTGAGCAGGAAACCACCACTGACAGGTTTTTGGGCCAAGTCTTTGATAAATCGGGAAATAAATCGAGCAGCAGGTCCAAAGTCATCAGCACTGTAGCTCACTAGAGAAACCGCCAAACTTGGAAACCCTTCCAGGGTTCCTTCCATCGCCGCAGAGACCGTTCCAGAGTAAAGGACATCCGTCCCCAGGTTAGCGCCCCGATTAATTCCGGAAATTACCAAGTCCGGCTTTTGTGCTAAAAGCGCATCCAAGCCCAGTTTGACGCAATCTGAAGGCGTTCCACTGACGGCATAGACCAAAGCTCCTGCCGGGAACAAATCATCAATGCGGTCAACCCTGAGCGGTTTATGCAGCGTAAGGGCATGACCTGTAGCGGAACGTTCCCGATCAGGGCAAACTACGGTGACTTCGTGTTCATTCTGGACCAAAGCCTGAACCAGCGCACGGACTCCTGGTGCGTAAACCCCGTCATCATTGCTGACTAAAATGCGCATGGGTCCATTAAACCTGATGGAGGGTACTAGGCTTCCAAAACCCTTTTCATCACTTCCTGATAGGAACTTTCCACATCTCCCATATCCATACGGAAGCGGTCCTTATCAAGCACTCGATTATCTGTCACATCCCAGAGCCGACAATTATCGGGGCTAATTTCGTCGCCCAAGACAAGAGCTTTGTTTGCATCCCAGCCATACTCCAGTTTGAAGTCCACTAAGCGGAGATTACAGCGCACAAAGAACACGTGGAGGGCTTGATTGATTTTGAGGGTAAGGTCTTTAATCTGCTGAAGCTCAGGCCTGGTGACAATCTTCAGGACTTGGGTGACATGGTCATCGTTGAGCATCGGGTCTTGGAGATCGTCTGCCTTATAGAAAAATTCAACTAAAGGCTCTTCTAGCACCTGTCCGGCGGGGATTCCATATCGTTTGCACAGGCTCCCCGCCGCAATATTACGCACCACCACTTCCAAGGGGATCATCTCTAGGCGCTCTAGCCGTAGCTCATTGGGAGCAGGCTGGTCTATAAAATGAGTGCGAATGCCTTCTGCAGCTAACAGCCTGAATAGCCGGGTAGAAACCGTGGCATTGACGGTGCCTTTATGCGCAATTGTGCCTTTTTTGAGGGCATTAAACGCCGTGGCATCATCTTTAAAATAGGCGTGTACTATCCCAGGGTCTTCTGTCCCGTAGATGACTTTGGCTTTACCCTCGTAAAGCTTTTCCCCTTTGTTACTCATAGCCGCCAGTCTCAGGTTCAACTGTCTTGACTATAAACGTTTCAGGGCCAAACCAAGTTAATTTACCCAGCAGCAGCAGTCGTCTTCGGGGCCTTAAATTCGGACATAGGGCTTTAGGTTCTGATGGGTTTTACGAAGCTTACGGAGCGCCTCGGTCTCAATTTGGCGGATACGCTCACGGGTAAGCGCGTAATGGTTGCCGACTTCAGCCAAACTGTAGGCATTGTCCCCATTCAAGCCATACCGTAGGGCGAGGATATCTTGTTCTAAAGGTTTGAGCTGGGTCAATCCCTCATAGAGGTCTGCTTTTAGGGCGTGATAAATAAGGGCTTCCAAGGGCTCATACCCATGCTGGTCTTCTAAGAGTTCTCCCAGCACACTGTCGCCTTCCTTCCCCACAGGCATATCTAAAGAGACCGGTTGGCGAGCCGCTTGTTGAAGCTGACGGAGTTTTTTCACCTTTACTTCCATCAAGGCCGCTAATTCCAGCTCATTGGGTCTGCGACCATGCTCCTGGCTAAATAGACGGATCGATTGCTTCATCCGTCGGACTTTATCCACTACATGGATCGGAAGACGAATAGTCCGAGCTTGGTTGGCCAAAGCCCTGGTAATTCCCTGACGAATCCACCAAGTGGCATAGGTGCTGAAACGATAGCCTTTCTCCGGGTCAAACTTTTCGGTAGCCCGCATCAAACCAATGTTCCCTTCTTGAATCAGATCTAAGAAAGGTACCCCCCGACTGAGATATTTCTTCGCGACAGAGACCACCAAGCGGAGATTTGCATTCACCAACTTGCGTTGTGCCCAACTTCCCTGACGCAGTATGCGCTGCTGCTGTGAAGAAGTAAGACCTGTAGCTTCCTCTAATTCTGTATCCGTAGGGCAGCGATCCAATGTGTCCCTGAGTGTCACATGAGTAGCTTCCAACACAATTTTGGCTTGGATTTGGCGGGATAGTTGGATTTCTTCTTCTGGGGTCACCCGCGAGATACGCCCAATTTCATTAAGATATAGGTCCACGGAGTCATCCTTCAAAGGACGACGTATATCGTGGGTACGCCCTGTTCCAAGGGTCTTGGCTTCTTCATCAGTCATCTGTTCCACATACATGAGAACC
>CASBPW010000342.1 GCA_949127685.1 Candidatus Sivonenia alaskensis PMM_0068
GCATCACCCTTTGCCAGAGTTATAACAACCATCGTTATGTACACCCAATCCATCAGAAATTCCAGCAAAAGCATAGGTTTTAGTAGAATTGGTCGTGAAATTTGAAAGGCCGCCTTCTATAGGAGTGATTTCATCTCTGCCGGTTAGTAATGGGACTAAATTAAAATCACTGCTACTGACTGAAATACCCAGCTTAATGGTCACTTTCTGCAAGAGGGTCCTACTCCTGTGAAAGCACCATTTCTTTCCTGCGTCTTTCTGCTTCTAGATAAACTAAAAGGGCATTCACATCGGCTGGATTAACCCCACCAATACGACTGGCTTGACCAATCGTTTGGGGGCGAATCTTAGTCAGTTTTTCACGGGATTCTTTAGAGAGAAATTCTAGATTATGATAGTTCAAAGCATCTGGAATTTTCTGATTAGCATGTTTGCTCAATTGTTCAATCTGGCGATTTTGGCGGTTGATATAGCCCTCATACTTGATAGCAATTTCGGCTCCTTCCCGAATGGCGCGGTCTAATTCTGGGAGGCTATGCCAATTCTGCGGTTCTGAGATTCCAGAGGCTTCCAGCGTTTCATAGTGGACCCCAGGCCGCCGCAATAAATCAGCCAAAGACATACCTGGCTTGAATCCTTCCTTAGTCATTTCTATGAATTTTTGACCCGCGTTAGATTGGTCCTGAACGCGGATAGTCTGTAGCCGCTGGATCTCTTCGCCAATAGCCCGATATTTATCGGTAAACAATTGCCAGCGCCGGTCATCGATCAGGCCCATTTCGCGCCCAATAGGAGTTAAGCGTGCATCTGCATTATCGGAACGCAGCACCAAACGGTATTCAGAGCGGGAGGTCAGCATCCGGTAGGGTTCGCGGATTTCCTTCGTGACCAGATCATCCAGGAGGGTTCCAATGTAGGAACTCTCACGGGACAGGTGTATCAGATCCTTGCCCTGGACCAACCGCGCTGCATTGATTCCTCCAATGATTCCTTGGGCGGCAGCTTCTTCATAGCCCGTGGTGCCATTCACCTGTCCCGCACAAAATAAACCTTCCACCCGTTTGGTCATCAAGGTGGGGTAGCACTGGGTTGCAGGAATGTAGTCATACTCCACCGCGTAGGCGGGACGCAGCATCACGCAGTTTTCCATACCTGGCAAAGTCTGAAGCATTTTTAGCTGGACCGGTTCGGGCAAACTGGTGGAAAATCCTTGGACATAGAGTTCGGGGGTGTCTCGGCCCTCGGGTTCGATAAAAATCTGATGGGATTCCTTATCGGCAAAACGGACAATCTTGTCTTCGATACTGGGGCAATAGCGGGGACCTTTGGCATCAATATCGCCACTAAACATGGGAGATAGATGCAGGTTTTCCCGAATCACTTGATGCGTAGCCGCTGTCGTATGTGTCAAGTAACAATTCATTTGCTTTCGCTCTACCCAGGCTTCTGGATCAAAGCTGAACCAGCGAACCTCCAAGTCAGGGGGTTGTTCTTCCATCACCGAGAAGTCCACGGACCTACGGTCTACCCGCGCAGGCGTTCCCGTTTTCAGACGTCCGGTTTCAAATCCCAAATCATGCAACTGTTGGGTGAGCCCTACTGCCGGAAATTCTCCAGCCCGTCCTGCATCCATTGATTTGCGCCCAATCCAAATCTTGCCTTGAAGAAAAGTGCCGGTGGTCAAAATTACAGAGCGGCAACGAATATCCACTCCAAAGTATGTACCAACCCCTTCAACGGCCCCATGAGCATCTAGATATAAGTCCGTCACCATACCCTGGCGGACCGTTAGATTCGCGGTGCTTTCTAGAACTCTTTTCATCACACGGGAATATTCCAACTTATCGGTCTGCGCCCGCAAAGCCCATACGGCAGGGCCACGAGAGCTATTGAGAATCCGCTTTTGCAGGTAGCAACGGTCGGCCATTTTGCCGATTTCACCACCCAGGGCATCGACTTCGTGCACCAACTGGGATTTAGCCGGACCGCCAACCGCAGGATTACAGGGTTGCCAGGCCATGGTATCCAGATTCATCGTCATCAGAAGGGTGCGACAACCAAGACGGGCGGCGGCTAGCGCCGCTTCACAGCCAGCATGCCCTGCCCCAACAACGACTACATCAAATTCGTACAAGTATTCCATACGTCGATTTTATGCGTTGGGCGTGTCGCTTTGGGAGATAATACGGGCTGTTTCCTCCATGGTTTTGAGCGATGCGTGTTTCCTTCTTGGCTTTGCCACTGATCTTTTTATTAGGAGCTTGTGGCGTGGCTAATCTCAAAGAGGCTCCCAAGGAAGTAGAACCGATCACCTATACTCCAGGCAAATCCGTTAGTTTTAAACCGGATCCGAATAGCTATTTCTTGCTCAAGTCCGATGGCAGTCCCTTTAAAGATGCTGCGGGGAAAGAAGCAAAAAGTCTTACCGTCGGGGAATACACGACCAGGCTAAATGTCAGTGCCCTTAAATTTACAGCCACCGGTGATAAGCTAACACCAGAAGATAAAGCACCCCGCTACGCTTTGCGCGCTGTGCTTAAACCGGTAGGCCCCAATCATGCCCTGAGTTCAGATGCTCAATCCGTTTTCCTGGATGTGGATGGAAAAGGACTCCAGTTTCCTTTTGACTATGACATCACCACCTTCCGCGACTCCACCGGGAAGCAGGAAAATATTGATGTCGAACTAAAACCGCAAGGAATCAAGAAGATCTTGGCGGCTAAGGAAGTGGCTTTGAAAGTACGCCTATTTTCTGAGCCCATGGCTACCGCTGGAGAATGCGCCAACGCCGCCGCCGGGTCTGCTAAATTGCTGTCTTGTAAAAATTCTTATACAGGTCAAAAATTGACGGGGAATAATCTACAGAGTTTGCAAGCCTTTGTATTGGGCAAATAATTTACCCACCGATTAGAGACCCACTGCAATAGTCATCCCTGCATTGCGAAGTCGGTCCGCGAGAACGTCGCCGAGGCCAGTAGCTGGAGTCAGGATACCGCCGCGCTCTCGACCACCGGGCAATGCGTCCAGGTTCAAGGCCAAGCTTAGGGCCGACTCGCAAAGAAATTTGACCGTGGCCCGATTTCCTGGATCCCCCTGGTCGCGGATCAATCCATGCACTTTGCGACCATCCATCGCTATGCCCAGAAGGTCACAGCGGAACCAGCCCTCGTCCATAAGTTTTTCAGAAGGACCGCTGCCCGGTTGCGGTAGAACGGGAGCTAATAAGGAACGGACCGGAGGTTGTTGGAGGGCCCCTGTAAATAGGGCCATGCCTGCGGTTAGACCTGCCGCCTTGATCCAGGCAAGGGGTTCATCGAATTTTAGGTATTCCTGATAATGGAAGTCCGGGCCGTAAGCTTCTTGCCACTGATCATACAGAGCAGAGCTTCGGCGCACGACGCGCGTATTGATCGGACCCATGAAGAAAGGGGCTACCCATGTCCCCATATCCCTATCGTATTGTGGTTCTTCAGGGTCTTGATTCTGTTCCATCTCCTGCTTGGAATGTTCTTTCTGTGGGTTGAGGAGAAAGGGGTCGCGGGCTAGAGCCAATTGACCAGAATCTTGTAGGTTGAAACCAGAGGCGAGGGTACCGCCATTAAAACCGCCATAAAGTTGAAAATACGCCTTCACTGCGCTGCAGGGCACTCCCAGTTCTTTCTGGATATGGCGGACAACAAGATAGACGCCCAAATCCGAGGGCACCGAATCGAATCCACAAAAAGGAATAATGCGTGTCCCGTCAGAAGCTGCCTGGCTGTGATAGCGGACAATGAGATTTTTAACCCAGGGAGTTTCGCCTGTAATGTCCACATAGTGAGTTTTCAAGCGTACGCAAGCATTGACTATAGCGTCGCCGTAGAGCGTAAAAGGCCCTGCCGTGTTCAGCAAGACGCGCGTCTGTGACACCATGGCATCTACCGCCTCTTGGTCCTGACTGTCGGCCTCCAACACGTCCACGTTCGCTACAGTGGCTCCGATTTGGGCTTTCACCACCTCTAGTTTCTGTCGATTACGACCAGCGATAGCCCAATGCACCTGATCGGGTTTTACATGTTTGGCAAAATACTGCACCGTCTGTTTCCCGGTGAAGCCACTGGCACCATAGAGCACAACATCGTATTCACGCTCAGGCATCGGATAAAACGCTCCTTTGTGAGTCGTCTAGGGGACGGTTTAAAAAACCCCTATGGCTCTGGCACGGGGGTTTGTCAACTTATAGTCTGGGACGATGTCTACGGGCTGCTTCCCGTTTGCGTTTACGCTCTTCGCTGGGTTTCTCGTAGTACTCGCGTCGCTTAACTTCAGCTAAGATGCCTGCTTTCTGGATTTTCTTCTTAAATCGACGCAGTGCAGACTCTACAGATTCATTTTCGCCAAGACGAACTTCACTCACTAACCATCACCCCCTCCGTTATATAAACTACGTATTTTTATTCAAAGACCTGCAAACGGACTTCTTGACCGTGGCTTTGGCCCGCTGCTTCCAATACCCGGCGAACCGCTTGGATAGTACGGCCTCCACGACCAAATACTTTGCCTTTATCCGAGCTATCAAAGGCAAGACGGATCAGAATTTTAGCGCCTCCACGGGTAGACTCAACCCGGACGACCAGCTTTTCAGGAGTATCCAACAAAGGTTCCACTAAAAATCGGACCAACTTAGGATAGTCGGGGTGAGGTCCAGAAGGATCATAAACTATGCCTTCTTGTGGAGTGCTCTCCGTTTCGTTAGGCGCTGAGCTGTTCAAAGACTTTGGCCTTTACGAGCAAGGTGCGGACAGTTTCTGTAGGCTGTGCGCCGTTACGGAGCCATTTGGCGGCAGCTTCTACATCAATTTTGAAACATTGTTCAGGCTCAGAATCTTTAGCTCTAGGATTGTAGAAACCAATTTCTTCTAGAACAGCACCATCCCGTCTTTTACGGGAATCCAAAACAACAATGCGATAAAAGGGACGGCGTTTAGAACCCAACCGTTTCAGACGAATAGCGACGATGACCTTTCTCCTTTGCAAGACCCACAGCGTATTAGTGTAGCGTGCTTCTTACAACCTTGGATAGAGGCAGGCGTTAACTAAATCCTTTGCGGTCCTTCTTTTTAGGAGGCTTGGGGGGTTTTGCCTTGGTCGCTTGTCCGCGCCAACCAGGGCCTCCCGCTGCCGCCGGGCCCATAC
>CASBPW010000343.1 GCA_949127685.1 Candidatus Sivonenia alaskensis PMM_0068
ACGGAAATGGGGAAGCAATCCTTGCTCCATGCCACATAGAAATACCACCGGAAATTCTAACCCTTTGGCGGAGTGAAGCGTCATCAAAGAAACTCGGTCCCCTTGTTCTCCAAGCTCATCTAAATCAGAAGCTAGCGCAATATTGGTGAGGAAAGCATCGAGGCTTGGGTCATCGGTTTGCTCTTCAAATTGACGGGCTACCGAAAGCAATTCATGAACATTTTCCGCGCGGTTAAGCGATTCATCTGTCCCTTCTTCTACCAGGCTACGCGCATATCCTGACTCTTCAATCACCTGTTCTAATAGTTCGGCAACGGTTAACTTGGTGCTGGCTTCTTGCCATTGCTGAAGCAATGCAACAAATTCTAAAATTGGGCGAGCGGTACGTCCGGCAATAGTCTTTACGCTCTCTGGTGAACTCAAGACTTGCCACAAAGACATCTGGGCACCATTGGCCACTTCCATGAGCTTGGTCAACGTGGAGTTGCCAATTCCCCGGCGGGGTGTGTTGATGATCCGTTGAATACTCATCCCATCATCAGTGTTATGAATCGCTTTCAGGTAGCAGAGAATATCTTTCACTTCTCGGCGGTCATAAAATTTCAGCCCCCCGATTACGGTATAAGGAATACCCCAACGCATCAGCGTTTCTTCTACAACCCTAGATTGGACGTTTGTTCGGTAGAGTACGGCAAAATCTTTCCAGGAACGTTTGGCTTCCGATTGTTCCTGATGGCGAATTTGGCCGACAATAAATTCAGCTTCTTTGATTTCATCTTCAGCTTTCTTGCTATAAACCGGAGCGCCATTATCTCGGGTAGGCTTCAAAACTTTGTCTAAGCGGTCCGAATTATGTTCAATGAGGGTATTTGCCACCGAAAGGATATTGGCACAGGAGCGATAATTCTCTTCCAGCTTGATCATCGTCTTGGTTTGGGGATCGGTCAGACCATCCCCAAAATCCCGCTGAAAATCGAGGATGATTTGGACATCTGCTCCCCGAAAAGCGTAGATAGACTGGTCACCATCGCCCACGACAAAAAGCGAACGATTTTTCCAGTCTATATCACGGGCCGTCAAACTGTTGGTAGCCAGTAATCGAATCAGTTGATATTGAGCACGATTTGTATCCTGATATTCATCTACTAAAATGTGATTAAAACGGTTGTACCAATAATTTAAGAGATCAGGATTTTGTTGGAATAACAGTACAGGAACCCAGATCAAATCATCAAAATCCAGCGTGTTATTTTGGGAAAGGCGCGTTTGATAGCGCTCGTATACTTCGGCAATTCGCTGAGAACGAATCGTTCCTCCTTCTTGCATTTTGAACTGTTCAGGAGTAAGCCCTTGGTTTTTGGCTCCGCTAATCGTGGATCGCACCGCGCGGGGGTTATACCGTTTGTCATCCAGGTTCAATTCTTTAGTGAGGATTTCTTTGATCAGACTCTGCACATCCCCTTCGTCGGCGATGTTGAAATTTTTTTGCCAACTACGCCCTTGCCAGTCTTTATAACGCTCGATATCAAACCGGAGAATTCGACCGCACAGCGCATGAAAGGTTCCGACCCAGAGCGGTTGGGTAATTGTTTTGCTGACCATGGCTCTCAGTGCATATTGGCGCTGGGGAGGAAGCTCTTCATACTTCCGTTGGTCCATCTCCAAGGCCCGACGTTCCACAAAAAATTGCTGGATACGCTCTTTCATCTCACCGGCCGCTTTATTGGTAAACGTCACTGCGAAAATCTGAGAAGGGTCTATTCCGTGGCGCAGGATGAGATTTGCCATGCGCAGGGTCAAGGTCCGGGTCTTACCTGATCCCGCCCCAGCCACTACAAGCATTGGGCCTTCTTGATGCTCGATGGCTCTGCGTTGCTGGTTGTTAATGAGAGGAAATAAAAGGGGTGTTGTCATGGGCTATGGGAAGACGAAGTGCCTGGGCACTCCACGGTACCATCATAGGGGTAATCGCATGGGCGCCAATACGTTTCCCTAACTGAATCTAAGGACTAACGCGCACCGACCAAGGCATCGCACTATAATGGATACTGGTACAAAAGGAGTGGCTCAGTGAGCAATCCCTTAATTCGCGCATTTTTTGTAGGTAGGGCTACGGCAGACCTATTGGTGGAACGTCTGGAAGATGTTGTCACAGACGTTTTGAGTGAGATCGGTAAATTCGAATCAGAACAGCGGGAAAACCTCAAGGAATTCACAGAGCAGGTTCTGACACGAGCTAACGAAGAAGAAGCACGCGTAATGGATGAATTGGGCCGCACAGGGAGCAGTTATTCCCGCCCAGCCAACGACGTCCAAGCTACGGTCGACGATATTAGGGCTGAGGTAGCTCAGTTGCGTTCAGCATTGCAACAGCACCGTAACGTAGACAACTAAACTAAACGCAGATTTTTGTCCTACAACCCATAGAACCTGTGTCACCTCCACCCGCCCAAAGTTCCTATCGCTGGAGCAGAGAAAACTATTCCCGTCTGGGTCGCGCTATAGACGTCTGGCGTTTCGTCTTTCTCTTTTTGTTCTACCGTTGGTTGGATGGCAAAGCTTGGTCTTATAAAAATGGGGCGACGGAGGCCCACCGCATAGAGCGTCGTAGAAATCGCGCTATCTGGATCCGTGAGACTATGTTGGACTTGGGGCCTACCTTCATCAAAGTAGGGCAGTTGTTTTCTACGCGGGCTGACCTGTTTCCGAAAGAGTATGTAGAAGAGCTTTCTAAGCTCCAGGATGAGGTTCCTGCGTTTGAGTACAGCAAGGTTGTTGCGATCATTGAAGCTGAATTCGGCAAATCTTTAAAGGAGATTTTCCAGTTTTTTGACCCTACTCCAATGGCAGCAGCTTCTTTAGGACAGGTCCACCGGGCTCAATTGAACACCCAAGAAGAAGTAGTCGTTAAAATTCAGCGTCCCGGTCTGAAAAAGCTTTTTGATATTGATCTCCAGATTCTTAGAGGGGTGACCAATTATCTGCAAAATCACCCTCGTTATGGGAAGGGCCGGGAATGGCTACCGATCTACGATGAATGCGCCAAAATTCTTTACGAAG
>CASBPW010000344.1 GCA_949127685.1 Candidatus Sivonenia alaskensis PMM_0068
GTCCCTACACTAATTATTCAACCCTCTCAAGATACAGTAGTAGACCCAAAGGGAGCACAGTATATCTATGATGCTTTAGGCTCTCCTATCAAAAAACTGTATTGGTTACAAGAGTCAGACCATATCAGTCCTTTAGACCTAGAGCGAGACAAAGTATTCACACAAGTCTATGAGTTCTTACGGACTGAAGTATGAATCCTAAAAAATCCTGCCTCTATAAGCTTGCCGGCCCCTCAGCTACTTAAACTATTCTGAGTGGGAGCTTCAGGTAAGCCTAGTATGCCAGGGGCAAACATAGCTAGCACATTCATCGCTAACAAGGCCGCCCCGATAAACAAGAGAAAGTACTGCACCAGCGGTAGAGACCAGGAATCTCCTAACTTGACCAGCACCGGTCGAATAGGAGTAGCCTGCTTAGAATTTTTGCTACGCAGCCAAAATACAATGAGGCCCACACCCAACAATAAAGTCGTGGTGATAGTGCCCCATGCTTTGTCTAGAGGATAGTGGACCCCCATCAATATGGTGTGGGCCATAGCTAAGAGTACAGAGGGAATGACTAACTTATGTAGCCATCTCCAGAATTTTCCTAGCCGCTTGATCGCCCCATTGGCACTGGTTAGGGCTAGAGGCAAGAGCAACAGGAGCGAAGCTACTCCCATCCACAAGGCATATTGATTACGAGGAGAAAGAAATTCAAAAGCCCACCAAGCCCCACCCAAAGTATGTTGGAAGGCCCCGAGACTGTGTGCCATTGCGAAGCCAAAAGCGAGTAATCCTAGCCAGCGGCGGTCCTCCAGGAGTCCAGGGAAACTCAGCTTTAATGGACTAGCCACTAGGACCAAAAACAGACAAATCAGAGCCATATGCCCCTGATACTCCAATAAGGTCTGCTGCCAGAGATGATCCCCCGGACTACTAAAAGCAAAGAAATTCAGAACAAGCCAGGCCACTCCTCCCAACACAGAAAGCAATGGCCAAACGGTCGCCCTGAAGTTCATAGAACGTAAAGCAGCAGGAATAGGAAAATCCACACTACATCTACAAAGTGCCAGTAAAGGCTGGTCGCTTCTATACCGAAGTGGCTTTCAGCGGTGTAGTGGTTGGGCTTCATGGAGCGGAACATCACCGTTCCCATGAGTAAGAGTCCAACAAATACGTGCAGACCATGAAATCCAGTCAGGACATAGAAAGTAGACCCAAAGATGCCACTCTTTAGCCCAAAAGATAGATGGGCATATTCCCACAGCTGTCCAGCCAAGAAGGTTGCTCCCATCAGCAGGGTAATCAGAAAACTCTGGCGTACGCCCTTGAGATTATTCTTCTTGATCGCATCCGAAGCCTGATGAATCACTAAACTACTGGCAATCAGAATCACCGTGTTAATAGCCGGAATCAGCTTTTCCAGCTCTGGGGTTCCTGCCGGTGGCCAGACAAGAGCCACACTCCGATAGGTAAGCAAGGCAGAGAACAAGCCCAGAAAGAGCATTGTTTCTGAAATCAGGAAGGTAGTAAACCCAAAGAGTCGCATGTCGCCATGCTCATGCTCTTCATGATGTTGAAGGGCTTCCGCTTCGACTGTTGTTCCCATACCCATACTGGCAGCAGCGGTAGAAGACGTAGGTTCATTCGGTGTAGTTTGTTGCATGGCAATCAATTCCCCGCACGATGTTTTCCAACTCTGCCGCCAGTCAGGGCAGCTTTTTTAACTTCCTCAAGGGTACTTCCGTACCAGTAGGGAGGAGCATAGACTACTGGTAGTTTTTCAAAATTCTCCACGGGAGGCGGAGAGCTTGTAGCCCATTCTAGACTCAAAGCATTCCAGGGATTCGGGCCAGCTTCCTTTCCTTTTGACCAACTCCAGATCACATTGACAATGAAAGGCAGGGTAGAGATCCCGAGCAGGAACCCTCCAAGACTGACGATTACATTTAGGTTTGTAAACTGTGGGTCGTAGTCTGCCACCCTCCGGGGCATTCCCTGTAAACCCAACGTATGCATCGGCAGGAAACAAAGATTAAACCCAACAAAGGTGAGAAAAAAGTGTATCTTGCCCCAGAACTCATTCAAAAGACGGCCCGTCATTTTTGGGAACCAGCAATAAAACCCACTATAGATAGCGAAGACGCTTCCACCAAAGAGGACGTAGTGCAGGTGTGCCACCACAAAGTAAGTATTGTGAACGTGGATATTGACAGGGACCGAGGCCAAAACAATTCCACTCAACCCCCCAATTACGAATAAGGAAACGAAGCCCAGCGCAAAGAGCATCGCAGAGGTAAAGCGAATCTTGCCCCCCCAGAGGGTCGCGACCCAGCTGAATACCTTGATTCCGGTTGGTACCGCGATAACCATGGAGGTGATCATAAAGAACATCCGCATCCACTCTGGGGTTCCGGAAGTAAACATGTGGTGAGCCCAGACCACAAAGCCCAAAACGGAAATACTGATACTGGAGATCGCGATCGCCCTATAACCAAAGATCGGCTTACGGGCAAAGATCGGCAAGATTTCTGAAATCATCCCCATAGCGGGCAACACCATGATGTACACCGCAGGGTGGGAGTAGAACCAGAACATGTGCTGGTAAACCACCGGATTTCCACCCCCCGTAGGATTGAAAAATGAAGTACCCACCAGAAGGTCAAAACCCAAGAGAATGACAGCGCCGGTTAAGACGGGGGTTCCCAAGAGGGTAATACCTGAGGCGACCAAAACGCTCCAAACAAAAAGGGGCATCCGGAAAAGATCCATTCCCTTCGTGCGCATTTTGAGAATGGTGGTGAAAAAGTTGAGTGCCGCCATGATCGAAGAAGTTCCGAGGATAGCGACGCTGCTAATCCAGATCGCTTCGCCTAGCTTGGGATCTTGGATACTGAGCGGTGGATAGGAAGTCCAACCGGCTCCCGCCGCTCCCCAGAAGAAACTGCTCATCAGCAGGACGCCCCCAGGAGGAATCAACCAGAAGCTCAATGCATTGAGCCGAGGAAATGCCATATCTCTAGCCCCAATCATCAGGGGTACAAGATAGTTCCCAAAACCAGCGAGCGCCGGGATGATCCACAAAAAGATCATGATGGTGGCATGGATCGTAAACAGGCTGTTATAGACTGCTGGATCCACAAAATCAGAAGCAGGGGTCAGCAGTTCAGCTCGGATCAGCATGGCTAAAAAGCCACCGATCATATAAAAGAAAAACGTAGTCACCAAGTACTGAATGCCAATGACTTTGTGATCCGTACTGAAGCTAAAGTATGTACGCCACCCAGCGGGTGGCTCCATCTCCGGAAATCTTTGTAAAGCATCTACCATTTTTTACTTCCTTATTGGTCAGCACCCCCAGCGAGGCTACTTGACGTTTTCCTTAATCCAGGCTTGATAAGCTTTGGGCTCCTGCACCACGGCTAGACTCCGCATTACACCATGATAAGCACCGCAGAGTTCTGTGCAGTTGATGGTGTATTCCCCGGCTCGAATCGGCGTAAATCGCAACTCTGTAGTTTGTCCAGGAATCACATCTTGCTTCATACGAAAATCGGGGACCCAAAAGCCATGAATCACATCTACGGATTGCATACGCAGGACAACTTCCCGGCCAAGGGGCATATGCAGTTCACCCACCTCTTCTTTGGCCCCTGGATAGGTATACGACCAGCCAAATTGTTGCGCTTTTACTCTGACTATCAGGGGATTCACTAAAGGTCGTGAGCCTGGAAGCGTCAAGGCCGCCGCCGGTGCATTTTCTATATAGTTTTGATTGTTGTGGTGAATCGAGGGATCACTACCGGCAATCCGCTGACTGACATTAAAGCTGTAAATGGACAGCCATAGAACTAAGATGGTGGGGATAGCTGTCCAAAAGATTTCAAGCCCAGGGTCGCCATACAGAGGCACTCCGTCCCCATCATCGCCCTCCCCTCTATGGCGGAAGCGAATCATGGAGTAAATCAGCATTCCCTGTACACCGAGGAAGATGACCGTCGCCACCACCATCATTGAATTAAATAGGGTATCAATAAGTCCAGCTTGAACACTGGCTTCCTTGGGCATCAAACCATTATTAAACCCGTACCAAAAGCTAGCCAGGAGAATAATGATTCCTCCTAGAATAAAGCCACTTTTATTAAGAATTGTATTGCTAA
>CASBPW010000345.1 GCA_949127685.1 Candidatus Sivonenia alaskensis PMM_0068
CAAGCGCCCCCAACATCGTGGTCGGAGGAAGAGTAATCGGAGTTTCACCCTTAGCCAGCCGGGCGGCATTGGTTCCGGCAAGCCATCCGCCCGCCACCGCAGGCGTGTATCCCTCCGTTCCGGTCAGTTGGCCCGCTGCCAAGATAGTAGGCGCTTTATGAAATTGTAGGGTCGGACGCAGGAGTCTAGGCGCACAGAGAAAGGTGTTGCGATGCATAACCCCCAGGCGCACAAATTGAGCCGCTTCCAATCCAGGAATCATCCGGAATACCCGCTGTTGCTCGCCCCACTTTAGGTTCGTTTGGAACCCCACCAGGTTCCAGAGCTTGCCTTGACGGTCCTCCATGCGTAGTTGGACCACTGCATAAGGCCAACGCCCCGTCCTTGGGTCATCCAGGCCCACAGGCTTGAGCGGGCCATAGCGGAGGGATTCATAGCCCCGACGAGCAATTTCTTCCACGGGCAGACAGGCTTCAAAGAATTTTCGAGAGGCTGCGTCTTCAAATTCTTTGAGGGGCGCTTGCTCGGCTTCAATAAGTGCTTCCCAGAAAGCTCCATACTCCGCCTCAGTCATCGGACAGTTCAAATAGGCTGCTTCTCCCCGGTCATAGCGAGAAGCCAGAAAAGCCCGTCCAAGGTCGATAGAATCACCTTCGATAATCGGGCTTGCTGCATCAAAAAAGCTGAGATATTCCAGTCCCGTAAATTGCTCCAGCGATTGAGCTAAAGGGTCACTGGTCAAAGGACCTGTTGCCAGAACCGTTATATTTTCTGAGGCACTGGAAGGAATCTGAGTGACTTCTTCCCTCCGAAAATCAATCAGGGGATGATTTTCCAAGATTTCGGTGAGCTTTTGACTAAACACCGCCCGGTCTACGGCCAAGGCTCCTCCAGCGGGAACCGCATACTGATCGGCAACCCGAATCACCAAAGAACCCAAACGACGCAGTTCCTCTTTGAGTAAACCAGGGGCTCGGTCACTCCCCAAAGCGCCAAAAGAATTGGAACAAACCAACTCTGCTACATGCTCGGTATGGTGCGCGGGGCTCTGGCGGAGAGGACGCATTTCTGAAAGGATCACAGGGACTCCGGCCTGAGCAATTTGCCAAGCACATTCTGTCCCGGCCAAACCAGCACCAATGACCCTTACGGTAGCCATGTATACCTACGGATTACTTCGCCCCAGAATTATAAGTTATGGGGCCAAATCCATGAACCCGTCGTTAGGTACTCCGTACATTTTGGTATTTCTACCTGGTATTTCTACGGACCTAGTGGGTACACTGAAGGACACTTCTAGTCAAGTATCAAGGGCTTTATGGGCGTTGCAGACTTAGCATCGCTGATTCTCTGGGGAGCAGTGGGGGCTTGCGTGGGCAGTTTTGTCAATGTTGTCGCCTATCGTTTACCTTTGGGCATCTCCTTGGTATACCCAGCTTCCCGCTGTCCTTCTTGCCATAGCGCCTTAGGCCCTACGGAGAACGTACCTATTTTAGGTTGGCTTCTCCTGAGAGGGCGCTGTAAGAGCTGCCAAGCTCCTATTTCAGCGCGTTATCCCCTGATAGAAGCGCTCATGGCTCTTCTATTCATGGGAGTAGCCCTATGGATGCAGAATTCGCTGGGAAACGTGGGTACGTCCTCCGGCTGGGGGGCAGTGATTGGCTATTCCCTCTGGATCGCCGCCCTGGTCTCTTTGGCCCTGGTGGACTGGGACACGATGGAATTGCCCGATGAAATCACCCGTCCCTTTGTAGCCCTCGGGGTGCTTTTCCATACTTTGGTTCCACTTCTGGCTACCGATGATGGTAATCAAGCTTCTATAGGCTTGATGCAGAGCCTCTGGGGAATTGTCTTTGCCCTAGGGCTATTTGATGTCCTCTCTTACGGCAGTGAAAAGCTCTTGGGCAAAGAAGGCATGGGAGGTGGGGATGCTAAACTTGCAGCGATGCTAGGAGCTTGGCTCGGTTGGCAGGGACTCCTCGTCGCTCTTGCCGTCGGTTTTCTCTCAGGAGCTTTGGGAGGGGTGCTGGCAATGACCTTGAAATGGATAAAACAGGGAGAAGTTTTTCCTTTTGGTCCATTTTTAGTCTTTGGGGGAATAGTAAGCTTATTCGCCCAAGATGTTTTAGTCAGTAGCTATCTCAACTTGATTGGATGGTGAGGGCGCTACAGTGGGTAAAAAGCTGTGAACCAATTGCTTTCTTTCCGAAAGGATTTGTAGCAAATAAGTTCACCAAGCTGGGTTCATAAAGCTGGTAGTTCAAAAGTCGATCTATCAGCGCTATCACTAAACGTATACGGTGTGGGAAATGTCCTCTGAGTGGGGTTTTGTGTAGGGTGGAAAACATTTTCAAGAAATTACTTCCTCGCCGTGGCGGCTCTGGCTTAGGCATCGAAATTACGCAGGACCAAATTACGGTAGCGCAATTGGTGCGTAGGGCTGGACAGCAATACGACCTGAAGCATTTGGTCAGTGCCCCAACCCCATCAGGAGCTGTAGTGGAGGGCCGGGTCGAAGATACTGCGGCCGTTTCAGCTATCCTTCAAGATTTGTTCCAAAGTAACAATATCAAGGCCAAACAAGTCGCCACGGCTATTCCAACCCGTGAGGCGGTTATCCGCCTGATTCCTCTACCGGCGGACCTCCAAGCGGCTGAGTTGAGAGAGGTCGTCCTCAATCAAGAAGCTGAGCTCTACCTACCCTTCCCTCGGAACGAAGCCTACGTAGACTATCAACCTTTAGAAGAAGTGGTAGACCCCGATGGAGTGCGTAGGCAAGAAGTTCTCCTGACCGCAGCACCACGCTCCATTGTGGAAAGCTATATCCAGGCCATAGAGCAGGCTGATCTCACCCCCCAAGTGGTTGATATTTCCAGCTTTGCCCTGATTCGAGCCGTCCGTTCTAAACTCTTGGAGTTTTCTCCTGAAGAAGCCCTGGCCCTGGTGGTGATCCAGGCAGAAGCAACAGAACTCAGCATCTTGGTGAAGGGGATCCCTCGGTTCACGCGGACCATTCCGATCGGCACCTGGGAATTCAAAGAAACGTTGAGTAGAGCTTTAGACCTTCCACCCGGCCAAGCAGCTAGTTTGTTGCAGAGCCTTACCCCTCCCTTGAGCAGTCAGAGCAAAGGTAATACGGATGACCAGTCTTTCTCCGGACGCGGACAGGCAGCCTTGCGTAGAATTCTTACGGAACTAACCGAAGAGATTCAGCGGTCTTTAGACTTTTACCTTTCTCAGGGAGAGGTCGCTCCTTTGTCGCAACTTTTGTTGGCTGGCCCTGGAGCGACCATGAACCAGATGGATCAATATCTTTCCCAACGCCTCAACCTCCCTGCTACCCGCTTGGATCCGGTCTCAATTTTGGCGCTACCGGACAATATCGCCGTTGCAGAAGAGATCCGCCCCTCTATCGGCACGGTGCTTGGTTTGGGTCTCAGGAATTTATAGAAAGGAGTAGCCAGTAGTCAACATGTTTGTACCTGAAATTAATTTCCTCAAAGACCGAAACCCTGATACCAATGGGATGAATTTTGGTGATGAGTTCGGCGGGGAAGACAACAATAATACTCCTCTAATGCTGGCAGCCGCGATTCCTCTAGCCATTTTGGTCTTGGCTGCAGGAAGCTATGTCTACTTCGGAGGACAGCTCGCCAGTAAGCAAAATGACCTCAAAACCCTAACCGCTGACGTTTCTACCCTGGAAGGTCAGTTGACAGGGTTGCGCAATCAACAGCAAGAACTCCAGGAAAAACGCGACCAAGTTCAGGCCGTTATTGGTCTTTATGACCTATCAAGGCCTTGGTCCAGTGTGGTGGAAGATATTCGTCGCAAAGTACCCCAGGGAGTCTGGCTCGAAGATTTTTCAACCACAGCAGGGGCGGACGCGAGCAAAGAAGATGTGCTCAAAGTCAAGGGAAAAGCTTTGCAGTTCCAGCAGGTAGCCAATTTCAAGCTCACCCTAGAACGGTCTCCCTTCATTGCGCGGGTAGACCTAGGAGAAGCCAATCTGAACGAAGCCAACAAGGACCAGCCCGCTACGGTTAGTTACTCAATGGATGTCAACCTAAAAAAGCAAAAGCTGGATGAAGTCCGCAAAACCTTAGAAGAGACTAATTCCGTTGGCTTGCTCGAAAAATTGCGTCGCTTACAACAGGAGAGTATCCGATGACTACCAACACTAAATTGTTTGGCTTAGACCTGGACCAAAAGACCCTCGCGCTTCTAGGTGGGGTTGGTGGGGCCTTGGTGATTGGAGTGCTCGCCTACAATCTAATTTCTCCGCTCTATACCCAGAACCAAGAACTCCAGAGCCAAATTGACCAGAAAACCCAGGAAAAAGTGACCAAGACGCAAGAACTAAGTAGCCTTGCTACCGTTCCAGCAGAGTTAAATCGCGTCAATTCGACTTTTAGTAGGATCGCTGGCTCCATTCCTAAGAATTTTGATATCTCTACCTTGCTGATTGATACCACTCGGATTGTAGAGGGGGCCGGGGCCAAATTGGTGAAGTTCACGCCAGGGCAAACTACCGCAACCCAGGAAGTACAAGGGCTAAATAATCTCCAGAAAGTAGTCAATAAAGTCAGCTTTAAGGGGACTTTCCCGCAAGCCCTAAAGGTCTTGCAGGATGTTGAGCGGTTAGAGCAACTGCTCAGAATCGAGAATTTATCCCTCAAGCCCATTGTGCAGAAGGAAAGAGCAGACTTGCTGCAAGTGGATTTTGATTTAGTGGCCTATCTCCTGAGTGATACTCCTGCTGTCGGGAATGCTAGTGCAACAGCACCTGCATCGCAGGAGGCAAAATCTTCATCTCCTTCTGCTACTTCTAAGACTCCCATTCCGGCTCCGACCAGTTCTTCCACCCCATCAAAATAACAACAAACTTCTATGAACGACCAAGATTTTGATTTCCAAGTTTCACAGGATCCAAAAGACCCTAAATCACAGGTCAGCCCAGTACTCTGGGCAGCCTTGGGCGTGACCTTAGTGCTTGCAGGAGGTTATTACTTTTGGAGTAGTCCTGACAGCACCGCCGCCCCTGCGATTGAAGCCTCTGCGCCTAACCGCGTAGAAGCGCCAGCAACCGCTACGGTGCCAACAGTAGCAAATACATCTCCGCCTGCTAATGCGGCCTTGGCAACACCAGCAGAGGCAAGTTCTGCCCCCAGCATAGCGCCTACGCCTATTAGCGCGACCCCAGTGGCTTCTCGTTCTGGAGCTTTGATTCCTTCTTCCAATACCCAATTCTTGACCAACCAGGCGATCAAGGGTGCAGGGAGGGCAGACCCATTCAAAAGCGCAGCCGCTTCCATTCCTGCTCCTCCTCTCCTGCCTAAACTTCTCCTTCCTCCTTCGCTTCTTCCCCCTGAGAACAAAACGGCAGCGATTAGTCCCGAAACCCCACCCGCTCCGGTAGCCGTTACCGTTCCCCTCAAAGGCATTTTTCAGGTGCAGCAAGATGCCTACGTAGTGATTGGCCATGAAGGGGGAGATGAGATTCTCAGGGCCGGAGATTACCTCGACAGTCCAGATCAAGTGCAAGTCGTCCTTGTCTCTCCCTCAGCTCGCACTGTCACCTTCCGGGAGAAGGGTAAAGATATCGTCCGCAATGTAGAAGCTAATCCCTAATTTTTAACCGTCTGTTGGAGATTGATTGACATGTTTGTGCAAGGAGTGAATAGAAAGCAGATAGCTACCACTTTGGCCCTATCTGTAAGCGTATTGTTCAGCGTGGTTTCCCCTGTTCTTCTCGTCCCCACAGCGGTACAAGCTCAGGCACCTCGTTCCAAAGTTACGGACATTCGGGTCGATACCCAGTCTGGACGTCAGGTGCTCATACTCAATATCACAGGGAGCCTTGCCAAGCCTGAAGTGGTTTCAACCATGGTCGGAAATGCCTATGTGGTGGATATCCGCGAAGCCAGCTTAGGCATCGGCGACAATCGCTCCTTCACCTTAACCAAGCCTAGCGACCAGATTAGCAGTGTCGAAGCCCAGCAAACGGATGCTCGCACCGTACGCGTAACCGTCAAAGGAGTGGGTGGGAACGCTCCGAAGCTCTCGCTCATGGAGACTTTACCGACTTCTCTCCGGTTTGATGTCGGTCCTGCCGGCCAGATCGCCCAAGGTACCGCCACCGCAGATGTGGCTGCTCGTCGGCCAGACAACAGAGAATCCACCACGACGGTGAGCACTCCTGTAGACCTCAAGCAGCCTGGTTACGGCGAAACCGGCCCCCGCAAGTTCTCCGCGAGAGCCGTAGCCCCTCCTACTGGAGATGTAGCGATCGGAGACATCACAGTCGAATCGGCGGTGAAATTAAACTCCCCTGAAATTGTCAACATTGAACGGGCAACGGTTCCTACCAAAGCCTTCTTGCAAATCCTGGCCAGACGGGCGGGCTACAACATTATGTTTGCTCCCGATGTTCCCGAAGCGACCGTGACCATGGATCTGAAACAGGCCCCCGTGGAGGACGCGTTTAACTTAGTCCTCCGCCTGAGCAACCTCAAAGCACGCTTGATTGATAAGAACATTTTGGTAGGGGCAACCTTGCCGAAAGACTTGATTCAGACCTCGGTCCGCACCTTCCGCTTAAACCAGACAGATGTAGCAACCGTCGTTCCTCAGATCAAAGAGTTAAGCGCTCAGATCAACGAAGATTTATTTGCTCAGACGGATCTCCGTACTAACTCTGTAACCTTGGTCGGGACTGCTCGGGCTCTGAAAGTAGCGGCGGCGCAGATTTCTCAGCTGGATATCCGTCAACGTCAGGTTCTACTGGCTGTGAAGCTGGTGGATATCGACCTGAACGATAACGAGAATTTGGGGGTCAACATTGGTTCTGCCTTAGGACAATTCACGAATGGAACTTTCTCTAATTCAGGATTTGGGGGAGCCACTCCTTTTCTCACCACAACGAATAGCAGTGGCACGGTTAATGCCGGTACAACGCAAAATTTGGTCACAGGCGAAACCGTCCAAGGTGGAGCCCCGTCCGTTAGTCGTTTGGACCTTTCCGTACCATTGGGGCCTAGCGCTGTTGCAGATACCTTTGCTACGGTATTTAATAGTGCCATCTCCCCAATCCTCTCCAACGTCCAAGCTCGTCTTGAGGCTTCCATCAGATCTGGGCGCTCCAAGGTCTTGGCTGAACCAAGGATTTTGGTCCAAGCATCAGACAGTTTTAATAAAGGGAACAGTGCCAAAATTGACATCACCGACGATGTAGTTGTAGGTACCAAGATCCAGGTAGACCCTTCCACAGGACTGACTACCAGCTCGGTAGAAAAGGATAAAGCAGGGGTTATCTTGAAGGCTGAAGTCTTCCAGATTGATGACAACGGCTATGTGAATGTGTCCCTCAAACCAGAAATTAGTTCGATCACTTCCTCTCAGAGAGATGCGCAAAACAACATCGTTACCCTCTTGACCCGTCGCAACTTGGACATTCAAAAAGTTCGTCTGCGGGATGGAGAAACCTTTATCATCGGTGGTTTGCTTCAGAACCAAGACCTCACCTCTACGCTCAAGGTACCTATTTTGGGAGACTTGCCCTTAATTGGTAGTCTCTTCCGTATCGATTCGGTACAGAATCGTCGCAGAGAAGCAGTCTTGATGGTCACCCCCTACATCATGAAAGATCCCGTCACTTCTGGGCAGCCAGCGGTAAGCCTCAATCCCCAGTAGAGATACCCGATACCCGTAAGCATGAGAACCCTCCTCGAGAGGGTTCTTTTTTGGGGACCAAAGATGCAAGTACCAGGCCTTACAGAGCGAGGTACACTGAGGGCCTAAGCTACATGGACAAGAGGCCGTGACCCAGCAAACCGAGCAAGCAACAAAAACAAGAGTTGGATTGGTAGGAGCCTCTGGATATGGAGGAATACAGCTTGTCCGTTTGATTCTGGACCATCCTCATCTGGAGCTTACCTATCTGGGCGGTAGCAGTACGGCTGGCCAAGAATTTGGCCAGGTGTATCCCCATATGGCGCCTTGGTTTAATCAACAATGTGAGGCCATCGAGATAGAGGCCATCAGCGAACGCTGTGATGTAGTCTTTCTGGCCGCTCCTAATGGTGTGGCTTTGGAGCTAGTCCCAGCCCTTGTGGAGCGGGGCCTTAGAGTCTTAGACCTATCGGCTGATTACCGCTTTACAGACCTTGCTGTTTATGAACAATGGTATGGGAAAGAACGCAAGGACCACAGCACGAATGCTAAAGCCGTCTATGGCCTGCCGGAATTGTTCCGTGAAAAAATCGCCAACGCATCCCTCGTCGGTTGTCCCGGTTGTTACCCAACCGCTTCGCTCCTCGCCGCCGCTCCCTTACTCAAGCAGGGATTGATAGCGACTGAGAGCCTGATCATTGATGCCAAATCAGGAGTGTCCGGTGCCGGTAGAGTCGCAAAGCAAGGCTCTCTGTTTGCTGAAGTGGATGGTTCCATTGGCGCCTACGGAGTCACCCAACACCGTCATACTCCAGAAATTGAACAAGTTTGCTCAGAACTATGCGGCCATAATCTCACCCTGCAATTTACACCGCACCTGATCCCGATGACGCGGGGCATTCTCGTAACGCTCTATGCCCAGCTACGCGACCCAGGATTGGTGACAGAGGACCTCAATCTGGTCTACACCGCATTCTATCGCCAAGCGCCCTTCGTGACCATCCTGGACGTTGGTGTCTATCCCCACACCAAATGGGTAACAGGAACCAATTCTTGCTATATCGGGCTTGCTGTAGACCCTCGTACCGAAAGAGTGATTGTTCTTGCGGTCATTGACAACCTCCTCAAAGGCCAGTCGAGTCAGGCGATGCAATGTCTAAACATCATGATGGGATGGCCGGAAGATTTAGGCCTACCGAAAGTAGCCTTCTATCCATAGCGGTTACCCTACGGTAAAGCCCTCAGAAAAAAATCGATAAAGCCACGGGGCATGGGGGCATTCTGGGATTAAAGACTTCAGAGATTTTCGAGGTTATTCATTTTGGTATGGCCATGTC